>NZ_JAKRFY010000021.1:0-125692 GCF_022347805.1 Pseudoalteromonas sp. Of7M-16
ACAGGGGCGTCAGAGTGACGGGTTATTTTTCGTCATTGTGGGCTTGCCCCGCAATCTATGTTTGATGTGGTTATGGGCCCTGAATCAAGTTCAGGGTGATAGGGTGAAAGAGTATAGAGTGCTGGGTTAAATGGTTTCAGGGATACCATAAAAAAGCCCCTGAAGCGAAGGCGACAGGGGCTTATCACTAATACTTTCTTGTTATCGTCTGCGACGTACTAGAGCAGGGAGAACAAGTAGCAATAGGAATACAGGCATTGAACCGCTTGAGGTGCGAACCGTTCTGGTTTCTACACGTTCAATGATATCCGTTTCCTTTGTTGGTACTTTTACTGCTACCACTAATATGCCAGATGCGTTAGCGCCTTGCTCATCTGCCACGATATAATTGATAGTCACTTTACCTTCGCTGTTTAATGTAGGCTTAAAGGTGATTGCACTATCTGTAAAGGTCACTTCACCGGAGTCAGCTGTCGCACTGATAAGCGTCAACTTACCACCTTCAGGATCAGAGTCATTATTTGTCACGTCAACGGTCACTGTGTCGTTATTAAACACTTCAGCCACATCATTCATGGTAACAGGTGGTTGATTCTGCAGTTGAGCTTGTGCAACCACACGGACCACTACAGTTGCAGTACTTGTCCCGCCTTGACCATCACTGAGAGTGTATTCGATGGTATCAATACCGACAAAATCCAGCGCACTTATATACTGTAAGCTCGAATCAGCATTAATACTCACGACACCATGCACTGCTGTTGCGTTAACTATATAAAGAGTGTCGTTATCGGCATCAGTGTCGTTTGCTAGTACCTCCAGCATTACCGACTGATTAAAAGTAACTTCCAGTGTATCGTCGACTGCAACCGGCGCTACATTGTCACTTTGCACAACACTAACGCCACCTGGGTCAACAATTTTACCGTTTTTAATACCATCGGCATCATATTCACCACCGTCTACCAGTGTTAGCCTTACACACCATGCACCTTCAACCAAACCTTCCTGCCAGCTACTGTCATTAATACTTGGACAATAACCATGTTGGCCAATGGCTGAATGCAGTGCGTTGCCATTTTGCGCAGAGAGTGTGACCCATCCTTGATTTGGCAGGTGCTTACGATATTGCGCATTTGCAGGTATTGCAGCTTGCTGTGGTAATACAATTTTGACGCTGTCCATACCGCTTGGTACATCAACTACAAAGTCAAAAATACCACCGCGATTTTCCATACCATCATCCGCAGAAATTAAACCTGTTTGCGCTGCTTCATCGGCATTGAGCGAGGCTGCATTTTTGTTGCTTCCAAGACTCAAGCTACCTAGTGACATGCACACACCTGCTTCAACTTCAATTAAACCAGAATCCCAGTTATTGCCAGAAGAAGGCAGAATGTTACATTGTGCGTCAATTGGGTCTAAGTAGTTAGGGATACCATCGGCATCTTCATCTCCAAAGCCTTCTTGCGCATTATTAATGAGATCGCCATCTGAGTCTGCATTCATGTCTAATGCCGGTTGTTCTAGAACCACCTTGAATATCACACTTTGTATATCAAATAGGCCTGCATTATCAGTCACTTTTGCACTAATTTGGTAGACACCGGCAGAAAGCGTAGAAGCATCGATGCTGAACTGAGTTGGATCAGTACTTTCATTGCTCAAATCTGTTGGTGCCGTCCACTCGATGGTATGAGTGTCCGTACTATTTTGATCTATCACATCAGCTGTAATTGTGATTGGACCTTGCTCTGCGACCACAATCGAACGTACTTCATCTTGTTGTATCGCATTTAGAGTCAGTGTTGGTGCAATGTTCGACTCGACGATTGTAATTTCATGGCGCTGTTCAGCATTTGCATTTAGTTCACTGGTGTCCAATGTGATCACAACAGTTTCGTCTGCATCGTTAACATCATCAAGCACAGTTTCAATAGAGATGTGGCCCTGTGTACCTGACTCGATAGTGATCTGGCCTAATACTGACGCGTAGTCTTCTTCACCCGCAGTGCCTGAAACTGTATAGTCAATCGTGAGTGGATATGTAAAATGCTCACCACTGAGCACTACAGGTACTGTCGCCGTTTGACCTTCAACAACAACTTGACTTGGAGATGGTAGGCTTACCATTGGGCGTACGTTGACCAACTGCGCAACTTTTTCACACACATTGTCAGTACTACATGCCTGCCAATACACTTTGTTTGCACCTGAAGGCAAGAAGTTGTTGCCCAGTAACTCAACTGCGATAGACTCATCGTTGCTATCAACTGCTGTGGCTACGCCTAAATCGACCTTAGTAAGCAGCCCTGTTGCATTAACTGTCAAATCAGCCGGCACGGTGATCACAGGTGCAAATGGTTGTTCTTGACGCAGCTCCAATACAGCTTCTGCGCGACCGCCAAACCCATCAGAAATGGCATAACGAACCTGAGCGACACCATTGAATGTGTCATTGCTGCTAAATACAATCTGGTTGCCTTCAATCACCGCATTACCAGCATCGGTATTTACAGCGACCAATGACAATGTATCACCATCTGGATCGCTGTCATTGTCTAACACAGTTATTGTTGCTGATGATTGACCTTCAGCCAATTGCACAAAGTCATCTTTGGCAACAGGTGCTAGGTTGGCTGTACTAATTTGCACATTTACCGTTGCCTGTGCAGTGTCAGTGCCATCACTGATTGTGTAGCTGATAGTCGCATGACCCGTATTCAATGCAGGTGCTTGGTATTGAAGTACATTTCCACTAATTTCAACATTACCTATATTCGCATCTGCCGAAGTAATATGAAGCGTATCACCATCGATGTCAGAATCATTCGCAAGTACGTTGATGTTGGCTTGTAGTTTTGCAGAGACAATAGCTGAATCGTTAACTGCTGTCGGCGCGTCGTTTTGCGGTGCAATTGTGATAGCAACGTGCGCACTTGCGCTAAGCCCGGCATCATCACTGATCTCATAAGTGATTTGTGCTGTGCCGTTAAAGTTTTCAGCAGGCGAGTAGGTAATTGAAGAGTCTGAATAAGCCACTTGGCCAAGGCCTGAGGTGAGTGTTGCATTAGTGACTTTTAAGCTCGCAGTATTTTCGTCGCTATCGTTACTCAATACAGAAACCGTCACGCTGTGATCTTCAAGTGTATTAGCAGTGTCATCAATCGCGATAGGCGCTCGGTTTTTGGCAATAACATTGACAGAAATAGTTGCACTTGCCGTTTCACCATTACCGTCAGCGATGGTATAGCTGATCGTTGCCTGTCCTACGAAGTTTGCACTTGGTGTAAAGCTTACTTGAGCATCAGAATAGCTTACGTCACCTTCGCCTGAGATGAGCGTCGCGGCGTTGATGATTAGTGGATCAGAGTCTGCATCAGTGTCATTTGCCAATACGTCAATCGAAATGCGCTCACCTTGCACCGCATCAGCGGTATCATCATTTGCAACTGGTGCTTGGTTGTCAGGTAGTACATTGATTGCTAAATCAAAATCAGTGACAACTGGGTCGTGATCAGACGAGCGATAAGGAGAGTCAGAGAACCATTTACTTTGTTGATCTTCAGATTTGCCTTCTGTGTTGTAGTCTAGGCCAGCAGCTTCATCGGCATTTATATGCCAGTGCATTGATTGCACAATGCGTTCCATTGAATCGTTTGCTGTTAACATGTGGTCCAAACTACCAGCTACACCGCTGAAGTAGTATGAATAATTGTCACCAACGCCTTTTTCAATGCTGATATTTGTGAAGCCAGCTTTGTAAAACTCAAGCATCGGCGCTTCATGTGTATAGGCATTAAAGTCACCTAAAATGGCATAAACAGGAGAATTTGTGCTCTCACTTGATTCAACATTTGTTTGGGTAAGCGCTGCAACGACCGTTTTTGCAGCTAAGATACGTTGGCCATTACATGCACCTTCTACTGTGTCGTCCATGTCTGCACCACATGATCCACCTTTAGAGCGGAAATGATTCACAACGACACGGATACCTTTCCCACCGTTGATTGGCTTGAATGTTTGCAGCATAGGTGGTCTATGTGCCCGTGTTGCTTCATCAAATGGCGCCTCCGTTATGACGTGAGCGCTTCCTTGAGGCACAACACGATTTGCACGATAAATAATGCCAACAGTGACTGCGTCTGTACCAACTTGTTCTAACTGAGGATTTATAAACGCCCAATCATTCACATCATCGCGTTCATTCAAGCCATCAATTAGGTTCTTGATAGCGCTGCTGTCGCCGTAACCATTGTTTTCGATTTCCATCAGGCCAACAACATCAGCATCTGATGCCACAATTGCACGGATCACTTTACTACGTTGACGGGTAAACTCTTTTTCATTGTTTGCACCGCGACTGTTAAAGTTGACGAAGTAGTTCATTACGTTAAAGCTGGCAACACGTATATGCTGTTCTGACTTACGTTCGTAAGGTCTAGTGCGACGAGTATTGGACGGTTCAAAGCTTGGCAAGCTGGTTGGAATAAGCTTGTAATTGCCATAAGTGTAGTGGATAACCCCAGACATGTTAGATACTTGGTCGCCAGAGCGGAGCGGCGAATCTGCACTAAAGCCCGGATAGTAACTGATTTCTTCAGGGTTACTTTGTGTTGAGTTGTCATCAACAAGTAGACTGTTTCTTGCGTTTAAGTCAGCAAGCGCTGAGCGACGAGGGTCGTCTTTAGGGTACTTGTTGGTAGGTTGCATTCGCATGCCTTGAGACAAGTAAATCTCACCATATTTAGTAAAATTATGGCTAAGCGTTACATGTAACTTCTGTGGCATTGACACCCACATACCTTCAAGTGACTCTTGGTCAAAGCCTGCTGTAAACGGCAGATTCACTTGTGTTGGTGTGACTTGCGTTAACACATTTGTCGCACAAGAAAGCGTATTTGTCACAGCATTGATTTGCGTTAAGTCGTATTTTTCAACAACATTACCCAATACACGAACTTGCTCACCCACTGTGACCTTTGTATTTGTATCAGCAACAAAAATACCTTCAGATGTAGCGCTGTCAGAATCCGCATGTTGATCTTCTTCTTGAATGAAGAAACCGCCATGTTGTCCTGCATCTTGGAATGCTGCTACCACCACACCTTCAATCACAACCGACTGATCTACCAGTGGGCTGGCAGTTCCATTACCTTGAATTGCACTAATTAAAGTAGCAGGGTCATTACATACGCCAATCTCGACTTGAGGTGGTGGAGTTCCACCATCAGTACCACAGGCTAAAACGCCGCTACAGCCAAGGCCATCGGCAGTATTTTTCTCGAAACCTTCCCATTCAACACTTGGGTCAAAGCCATCATCTAAGGTTGTATCACCAGAAGTGATCCCCTCTTTGCGGCGCAGGGTTTTATCTTTGGTCGAAGTGTTACCGCTGCCCCATGCGCTACCAGGGTCCGTCCCAACTTGACCAAATACATCGGCAATTTGGCCATCAACAGTCAGTACCAATGCATCATCACCATTAAAGTAAGTGATGGTGCTCGTGCTGTCTTGACGGCTCTTAATTTCGTCATTTGCACTGCTGTTGGCAATAACATGAGTTTCGCCATGTTTTAGCTCACCAGACAGCGTTTGTGTTCTTAGCCCTTCGGTAGACAGTGGTTTACCATTGTCTGCCAATGTGATTGTGACACGGCTCAAATCTAGAGTCGCGCCGGTAAAATTTGTGATTTCAACCGCTTTATTGCTGCTGCTGCCTTCAATATATTCGGTGAAGATAACTTTACTCGTTTCGACCTGTTCACTGACCTGAATCGAAAACTCAGGCAGATTCACACTATCCGTATTGCCATCAGTTACACCAATGACGATATTATTCGTCACGCCAATATCTTGAGATGATGGAGTGCCCGACAATTCGCCATTTTGCGTGTTAAATGTTGCCCAAGATGGTTTATTAGTGATTGAGAAAGTCAGCGTGTCATTGTCTTCATCGTTCGCTTCTGGTTTAAAGCGATATGCAATACCTACAATCGCACTGGTACTTGGTGTTCCAGTGATAGTCGGTGGGTTTTTAATCGAACTTGAATCTACCACTTCAATATTAAAGCTTGGTAGAGACACGGTAGATGTACCATCGGTTACTGAGATTTGGATATGTTCATAAATCGCAATATCAGCAACAGCAGGTGTACCAGATAAATGACCTGTTTGCGTATCAAAAGTCGCCCATGAAGGCTTGTTCACGATCGAGAAGGTTAAAGTATCTTTGTTTTGATCAGAGGCCGTAGGGGTGAAGCTATATTGACGACCAGTCCCAACGATGAGCTCGGGTTGACCACCAATGACAGGTGCCACGTCGCCTAACTTTGGACAAGTTTCACCGAATAGTATTTCTGCAAACTCAGGGTTATCAACAAAAGGGTTGCGGTTACCTTGTTGCTCAACAATACGTTGGTGTCTATCAAGCTCTAGCTTATCAACGGTATCTTCACGATGCCAATCCATGAGGTTACAAAGCACGCCTAAAGTAGGTGAGCTACTCGCGCTAATATTGTTGACAAGCTCAAGGTCGGGCATGCTGCCGTCTGTACCATCATAGCGAACTGCCATGTAGAACATCATACGCGCAGCATCGCCTTTGACTGCATCTCTGGGCTCAAATGAGTCGCTGTCAGTAAAGTTACCTGGGGCGCCATCAACTGGGTTACCACCATCGTCATAATCTTTGCTGCTTCGCGTTGAGTTAACCTTTACATTTGTGGGTCTAAGGTGGTGAATGTCGGTGTAACCATATTGGTTTTCACTCGGGAAACCATGGGATTTTGGCCAGCTATGTTCACGGTTCCAATCCGTTGTGCCGCCACCGTTGGTATCTTTTGACTGACTTTTTCCTGTATAAAACAGCAGCACATTGTTTGAGTTATCTGGATCTTCATCGGTATACTTTAGCGCATCCCATACTTGCGAGTAAGTCATTCTTTGCTGACCTTGTCGCGCAACTAAAGACAGTGCGTTTTCTAACTCAGCACCGACTTTACCAATTGCTGAAGCATAGTACGTATTGTAATCATAGTTGCTGCCCGGTTTGTCTGTAACCGTAATTGAAAAGGCTGGTAGGCTCACCGGAGCATTGAAACCATCAGATACAGAAATGATGATGTTTTCATTATTGCCAGTGTCAGATTCCGCTGGCGTGCCAGCAAGTTGGCCTGAAGCCGTATCAAAAGTCGCCCAACTCGGCTTGTTGGTGATGGAAAATACTAGACTGTCATTTTCTAAATCGGTGACATCGGGTGTAAACGCATAGTTTCGGGTTGCCTGTACGGAGGTATTTGGCGAGCCAGATATTAGTGGCGCATCATTGGTGCCAGCTGCTCTTACCAAGATTGAGAAACCGTTAAGTGCATTTGTGACTGTGCCATCGCTAACTGTGATAACAATGTTGTCGTATATGCCCATATCAGCGGCTGTTGGCGTGCCTGAGAGTTTGCCTGTCGTCGTATCAAAGCTTGCCCAACTCGGCTTGTTTTCGATGGCAAACACCAGTGTGTCATCATCTAGGTTGGTGACAGTTGGAGTGAATACGTATGTGTCTGTGGCATTCACTATGCCTTTTGGCTCACCACTTATCTCTGACGGGATATTACCGTCGCCGCCACAGGCTGTGATACCTGAGCAACCAAGACCGTCAAAGGTGTTTTTTGCAAAGCCTATCCATTCATTGGCTGGATCAAATGCATCATCTATGGTGATGTCACCACTTTCGATGCCTATTTTGCGACGGAGTGTTTTATCTTTTGTACTGGTGTTACCTGAACCCCAGCTACTGCCTGGATCGGTACCAACTTGACCTATGCTGTCAACGATGGTGCCATTGACCATCAGCGTAAGTGCGTCGTCACCATTGAAATAAGTGGCGGTGCTGGCGATATCGCCAAGCGCTTTTAGTTCGTCACTCGCACCGTTGTTGTAAAGGACATAACTGCTGCCCGCTGCCAGAGTTCCGGATAGGGTGAGTGGGGTGACCTCATCCAACTTTTTACCATTTGCAGTTAGCGCAATACTGACGGTACTAAGATCGATACTATTGTTGCCAAAATTAGTAATTTCAAGCGCTTTGTTATTGCTGCTACCTTCGACATATTCTGTAAAGATAACGTTCGCATTTGCGTGGCCAATAACGACACTTGAACACAGCCCCATAGCGATGCAGCGGCCCAAGTATCGCAGTTTTCCACGATGCTTATTGTTAGAGTTCATATTTTTCCCGTGTGTTTATCACTCTGTTTTATCATTTGCGAGTTAGATTATTTTTAAGGGTGCAAATATTCCCATTAAAAAATGGGAGGCGAATATAATACTCTATTATGAACTTTTTATTAAAATTGCCTTAAACATAAGACATCTAATTGCAACAATTGATCGAATCTATTTATTAACACAAGTGCCGATTTAAGTATTTTAATAGGGACATTTGTCCTTGCATAACGTAATGATTAGTATGGCTTTCTATCGGGGTTGGATATCTGGGTGGCGTCAATCTCTAAGTCGTAATGCTGATTAGTTGTTGTCTAAAAAATTAACCTGTTAACAGTTTTTAATTTTTCAACTATTTTTATATACAAAAAAGAACGTTCTAATTTTCACAATTGTTTACGAAGTGAGGGGTTTTTAGCCAGGTTATATGGCTTTTTTGAATGAAAAATGGTTAAAAAACCGATAATTGCAATAATGGGCGTGGTGACCATCGACAGTGCACTATAGCAAGGTAGGTTTCAAACAGCATAAGAAAGTTCTGTTAATTGGTGACGCTTTTACCTTAATTATTGGGTGTGGCGAAAGACATTACTGCGGACACTCAATAACAATGCAGCTAGAAGCGCTACATCTTTAGGCAGTAGCTTTTTGAGGTTGTACTGTCACTTATCACGCCCAACAGCGCGCTGTTAAAACGAATAGTAAAACGTATAAGGGCAGCTATAACGGTCGAGGTTAAACACCTTTACTGCATGCTTGCCCTGAAATTGCTTAACTTAGTTGATCTATATTATTAGCTCAATATGTGGGCATTGTTGGACAAGAAATTTTTTTAAATTCGCCTCGTCTTGTTCCTCTTGAAAACCAAATATCATTAGCTTTTTAGTATTGTGCTCAGAGGCATACAGGATAAGATTCATGTATTCACTGGAAAAATGATTTATGGTTAGTGTTTTGGGCTGAAGTGCCTTTATCAATTGTTTGATTACAGGTTCATGAGCCCACAGCTGGTTACTGAATCTTATATTAAATGTATCAATAGGGCCTGAATTCAGTTGACGAACTCGCTCGAATGCTGGGAAGTAAGGACATGCCAAATGCTCACTGTTTTCCAGTACTTTGTTGAAATCACCGGAAACTGTAAAAACACGGATGCTAAAATCTTTATTTAATCTAAATGAGATACGACCTTTCAATTTTTCTTTGATGCATTCAATCTCCGCATCCCAATATTCTAGTTGACCGTATGAATCCCATTCGTGAATTTCATACATGCAGAACTGCTCATTCACAACGGATTCTACGACAAGTTCTTTTATCGCAGTTGAATTGTAGTAAAAGTGTGTGTTTTCACGGTGCATACCTCGTACAAAAACATCTTCGCTTGATACTCTACCTTTTGGATAAATGCAGTATATAGTCCCTGTATACCTCTCTCCATTTAAATACATGGGCTCATCTGTGGTGCAATCGACCAAGTCATCGAGTATGGCATGTGTTGTTTTATTTAAATAAGGCGGCTCGTAATCACATTCCTTAACGCCATCTTTATACATATGCCGGCTGGTTACAACCCCATCGGTATGGCTAATCGCCATACCCGTAAACAGGCTATTGTTATAGTAATAACGCGCTTGTTTTAACTCTAAAGCCTCAAAAAGTACCATTAACAATCCGTTTGTATTCATTGTCCCACCTTGTATTTGTCCATATCCGTTCCCATGCCTACCTTATTAAAGTGCCAGTCTACCCAGCTAACGTTGATGTTCCTACCTGTCAATTTGGTAGCGCCATGCTATTTTTGTTTACACTAATTAAGGACTTTAAAATACCAGCATCCATGATAGGGTGAAGAGTATAGCTTTACATATTGATAGAGTAGTTTTTTCTCGGTTAATCTGATTTTAGTGTTGTTTTATAATATTCTGTTAGTTTTTTAGCTCTGCTAATTTTTTTATAAACCAAGGTATTATATTGGTTGGTAAATTTATATAAAATTTTGTGTTCGTTGAGCTGATTTTTAATTGGTAGCTATTAGGATGAAAGTTGAAGTTAAACGTGGAAAGTAAAAAAATAGAGTTAATGGCATTAATGTATGCCACAGTCAATGATATGCGTGAAGCGGACTGGCTAAGTGATCCTCAATATGGTAGCCCAACTACTTTGGCAGAAGAAGGTGCTTTATATGATAAGTATCAGGAGCTACTTAGCGAGTTAATAAAGTTAAACCCTGACTATATTAACGAGGATATCCATATAGTTAATCAATATGGTGAAAGTTTGTCTTTTGCGCAGGCTCAAGAGGTGATAAATATTAAAATTAACGCTTTTGATAGCGGTAATAAAAAGCGTCGGCAGATACAGGCGAAGATGCATGAACAGCAGCGATTGGAACAAGATGCCATTAAAGCCAAGCGATTGGAAGAAGATGAAATTAAACATCAACAGCAGCAACTAGCAGAATTAAAGCAATCGCTTGCGCCATGGCGATGTGTTACACCAAAGAGCGCTGTAAATGAATCACCATCTCAAAAGCATCAGCGTTTGCAATCGCTGGCTGAGCGATATGGCTTTAAGTCTTACCTAGATAGCTTTCGTGAAGTGTATCAAGCGTTGCAACTTGGTACGCCACTGGTTGAGTTGAAGCGATATACAGTGATCCCTGAAGAAGACGGCGAACTGTATTCCCTACTTTGTATTGTTGAAGATTTTGCGATTTATCAAGGGACGGAGCGAAATATTGCTGCTGGTTCGAAATTCACCCGGCTGATTGCATTAGAGTGTGAAGCAGCACAGGTGTACGAACGCTATAGCACACTGCCCAGAGGGTTCTTTTCATTGCAAGGAAAAAAACGCTTTGCAGTTAAATTGGCGACGGACTTGGCATTTCAATTAGTTGAGGCTGAGCAGGAGGTATTAATATATAAACATCTTGGAGTCGCGAAGTAAATTCTCAACCATATCTTGTTGCAAAGAGAATATTTTTCTCTCGTTTGTACGTTACCATATTTTGTCCTTGTTAACATTGTAGGGACGTGGTAGCGTGCCCCCTCCTTTGAACTGCTACAGGTAGTTCTAGTCTATTGAAATATATAAATAAAAATATTTATTTTTATCGCGTTAAAATTTAATTGAGGTGTATATGAAGTTATCAGAGAGAAGGGATTCTTTGCGCATTGTCGTAAGTAGTGTGGTGTTTTCTACTGTATTGTCGGCATGTGGCAACAATGACACTGTTGATGTGGTGCATGTCCAGGCTAAGCCGGAACAAGAACCTGTGGTCAATCAAGCTGTGGTCGTTGGAGCTGGTTTGTCTGGTTTAACCGCAGCATATGAATTAGAAAGCATAGGCTACTCTGTCACAATACTCGAAGCTAAGGACAGGATAGGTGGTCGTATAGGTACATACGATATGGGACAGCAGCACGGCGAAATGGGAGGTGAGTTTATAGATGGTCCAACCGTTCACCAAGAGGTCCATCGTTATGCCAGCTTATTTAATGTTGAGCTTGCCGACACCGGTTATTGGGGGGAAATCGAAAGTGGTGCTTATTATGTTGACGGAAAGTTAGTCAGTTACACCGACTTTGAAAATAACTTTGATACTCAAATTGTTAATGATTACAACCGTTTTTATGAAGAACTGAGTTTGCTTGCCGATGCTGTGCCTGATGCAGATGATCCTGCACTGCTCGAAAAAGCTAAGGTATATGATTTAACCACGGTACAGAGCTGGATTGATGGTTTGCAACTTCACCCAGAAGCAAAACTGCTCGCGGAGCAATATGTCAGGGGGGATTTTGATGAACCTAGTGACCTTTCTTTGTTGCACTTAGCCCAGTACGTCAAAGTGTATGAGCAGGTATCTGATGACGATGTTGAAAGTCATCGTTTTTTAAAAGGTGGCAGAGCTATGGCGCAAGCATTTGCGGATAATATCGAAGGGGATATTCACCTTAATCAGGCGGTTGTGAAAATTCAAGAACAAGGTGAGCGAGTTACAATTGATACGGTATCAGGCGCCAGCTATGAAGCCGACGTTGTGGTGGTAACCGTGCCTTTGCCAGTGTTAAACAAAATTGACTTTTCACCACGATTGCCTCAAGCAATGAGTGACGCAGCAAAAAACATTAATTATGGTTCACATTCAAAAGTATTGCTGCAGTACAGTAAACGATTTTGGTTAGAGCAAAATCTCGGTGGAGATACCGCTGTTGCTGGTGGTTTGCCAACAGGCTGGACGTGGGAAACGACCGAACGTCAAGGAGGTGAAGGGGGGATTTTAATCACTTATACATCTGGAGACTATAGTCAGATACAAAAAGATTGGACAGATCAACAAATCATAGCAGCAAGACTCGATGAGTTATCCATTATGTACCCGGGTTCTGGGCAATATTTGGTTGATTCAAAGGTACAAAATTGGGTTGCTGAAGAGTGGACTCAAGGTGGTTTTATCGCTTATGGACCAGGGCAAATAACTAAATACTGGAAGTTATTTCAACAACCTGTAGGTCGTATCTATTTTGCGGGTGAGCACACTGACACGCTTTATTTAGGGTTTATGGAAGGTGCGGTTCGTAGCGGTATTCGTGTATCTCAGCAAATTGAAGCACACATGCTTAAATAGTATCGATTGACCAATATGAAACATCAAAACAAGGTCATATAGACCTTGTTTTGATGTAAGCAATTTAAGCGGCGGTCGCTTTCTCGCAAATAGCTGGTAGATTATTCAGCAATTTGGTGACCATTTGTGCTGTTGCACGCTCTGCTGATTCAACAAATTCGCTGTCGCCGTTAGCCCAATTTGTTTTCGAGTGAAACCCTCGAACATAGAATTTATTCGGTGCTTGGCCATTAACTGTGTAGTCAACTGTCGATACAGCCATCCCATTAATGTTCATCGATTCGTTGTAAGTGTAAAGCTTGTTTAGCTTTGGTGTAAGTTCAATTGTGATATCTCGAGGATGAGTCGGCAACAGTGGTGATAGCACATCTTTATGTACATTATCTAACCAGGCTTGAACGCCTGTTGCATTCACTGACCAACTTATCGCTTCTTTGTTATCACGAGCATCCGAGATTGGGTTAATGACATACTGACAATTTGATTCGGCTAGGCGTTGAGCAATTGTTTGGTGCTGCTGTTTAGTTTTTTTAGATAGCTTACCCACTTTCATCTCGACATCAGTAACAGCCATGGAATTAAAGGAGAGTATTGCAGCTGAAATTAAAATAGTTGAACGTTTTTTCATCATTATGCTTTACACCCTTTACTTAGTTTTTTGCCGAGCAGTTCATTGTGTAAGTTGATTAATGAACCATCGTTATCTCTTATTTGAACTCGGTTGCCGTCTTGAGCGGTAATTACACCTCTACTTTTATAATCACCAAGTACGTTGTATCTGGTGTATCTAGTTCCTGTAATACATGCTTCTTGATTGGCGACTTTGATATCTGCCTCAAGCATTTTTCTGATTTCAGAAAGCGCATTGTTAACAGTTGCTCTGTATAACTGTGAGTTGTTGTCTTTCCATAATCGGATTGAGTCAAGGTTACCTGTACCAACAGGATCTGAGATGAAAGTGAAAGAGTTTCGATAAGCTGGTTTAGAAACTTTTGCTTTTCCCGCTGTGTATAATGTGGCTGTTGTTTCAAATAAAACAACTTTGAAGTTGTCGAAAAATTGATAATGAGTGAACAAGTAAAGTGCAGCCTCACCTTCTTTTAAGGATGCTATTTGTGCTTTAATCTCTTTGTCGTTGAGATATTTTGACTCAGCAGTTTCTTTGGTGTCTGAGGCGTTAAATTCAGAGATTAAAACTGGGTTGAATTCTTCGACGATCAGTTTACGGAAATTTAGATCAAGCGTATCATTTAATAATGGTGCGGCAACACTGAATGCACCCATGGCTCTATCATCGTTAATTGATGAGTCAATAGCTGCTGCGATCAAGCCCCCACCTAACGCTCCAGAAGCATTTGAAAGATTAACCGCAGGTCTAACTTCGTCCTGAAGTACAAGGTTATATGTACTAGTTTGTTGTGCTGCATTTCGTGTTTCTTGTGTCATAGGAACGTACTTCATTCCTGAACACCCCTGTAATATTGCTATGACAGAGCTTATAAGTAGTGCTTTTTTCATAAGTGTTGCGTTTTTTGGTATTAAACCGCGCATCATAAAGTTAAAAAAATGTGTAGTAAAGCTGATTTGTTACAGTTTGTAAATGAACAATTCGCGCACTAGTTTATAAATAAAACCCATCACAGAAATCTATCGGTTTACTTGTGGCTTCATGAACTTTTTTTAACCTGTTTGTGTGGCGGGTTTATGGATACTTGTAAAATGGATGATTATTTTAATAATTTAAAAATATTATTTCACACTGTTTTTTGAAATATTAAATTTATCAAGTTGGCTTTTATTAGTGATGGTGAATGTTAATTGCTTTGTTTTGGCCTTTTAATCTCTGCCTTATATTGAAGGTGGTAGCTATTCAATACTTGGCCTCAAATCAAAAAATATGCTTATTAATATTGTTTTTCACAAAAGGTAATATGTTTCTTTAAGTTTCTTTTTCAGGTAATCTTCGGCTCGATTTTTAATATGGATTATATGCATGAATAAAATAACCCCGTTAGCTTTGTTACCATTGATTTTTACTTCTGCACACTCAATCGCTAATTCTCCACTTGATCCTATCACGAGTATTGATGGTTACTCGGTACAGTCAATTCAGTATGAATATGAGTCTATGTTTGATGGTGGTCATGCGGTCACAACTAGACCAATCATTTATGAACCTAGTGAGCACGTCAGTATCTTTGATATGAAGGTTTATGACGTTCCGGTTTCGTCTACATTGCAGCTCAGCTACCCAGTTTCTGACAGAAAGATCTGTCAGCCAATTAGTGGCTTTGGAACGCTTACATGTAAAACTGGACCTATTGCCCATGCAAATATTATAAAATCAAAAGATGGTATATTTGATAAACCGGTATACTTTATCTCTGGCCTGAGTGTAACTGCTAGCGGGATCAATAGCAGCGTTTATGAACTGGAGAAGTATTGGTCGACTCTCAAACTTAAGGATGTCTTCAAGCCTCTACTTGATGCAGGAAAAGACATCGTTTTTATCGGTTATGATACTGACACTGTGTATATAGAACTCTCAGTTGGACAGCTAATCCACTATGTTGAAACTCAGCATAAACAAGGTGATTATCACAGCACGATGATAGGTTACAGTTACGGTGGTGTTTTGGGCCGTAAAACGCTTAATCGTTTTGATGATTCAACATATCAGCACGGATTTGAAAACTATATTTCTATCGATGCTCCACATAAAGGTGCAATAATTCCGCCTTCTTTCATAGATACAGTTGCACGCATCAAAGGCCGTCTAGACGACGTAAATGAGTTGTGTAGTACTACTTTAAATATGGCTTGTAACGTGGACAAAGAAAGAGGCGAAATGGGGGCTTTGCTGACCGACATGACGGATGGGGTTGCTAAAAACCTCTTGGTTACTGGTGACAACGCCAATGCTTACTTTAATGAACTCGATAGACAAGGCTTGCCGTCAACTTATAACGTGGCGTTCTCAAATGGTAGTTACACTGGAACCAGTCAAGGGCTACCACTAGGCACTGAAATGGCGAAGTTTGAAAATGACTACATAGCATATGGAACAACAGAATATACACTGAAGATACAAGATTTAAAGTTGTCTTCAACTTCACCAAATTATAAGGCACCTTTCTACTATCGTAACTATGTGTTAGAAAATGCACCAGGCTCCTATGCCATTGATGGAAATATGGTAAATTCGTTCCTAAGAAAGCCTGACGGAACAGTGAAAGACAATGTCACTATCTTGCACACTAATTTACTGAGTTCGAATAAAGCACCGACTTTCATTACTACTGACAGTGCATTGGCGTTAGATGTAAGCGATGCCGATGTGGCATTTGATCTACACAGCGTAGCAACGCCTTTTGATAGAGTTTATGCAGTCGATGGAAAAAACCTGTCACATACTGACTTTACCTATCACAAAAGCTCTTTGCTTTATCAGATAAATAAGAAAGAGATTGATACGGCTATTACAGTCATAGCTTCTTCTGTCCTTTTAAAGTAATTGTATAACGACTCTATGCGTATTGTAACAATGGGTTGTAATACGCATTTTAAGGAGTGACTAGATAAATATTTTATTTACCCGTTTTATATAGTTATTGATGATTTTTGGCTCTCACCCTATAGGCGACCTATTCCATCTCATTTTGCTATCCTGAATTAGGCCTAATGATGTTCAAAATAAGTATTGAGATTATCGCTATTTCGCAAGTAAGGGTAGAATTGAGCAGGTTGCCTATTCGTACTATATCTTGCCTATAAACTCAAGGCTTGATATCTGCAGCACTCTGTATTTAGTTAGCTTTTCGGTGGAATATAATTATATAAACTCGATAATTTAAAGACGTTAATTTCTCTATTGGTATTAAGTTTATAACGAGAACATGCCTGATGAGATGTGATTAAAAATCTGATAGGTTAATCAATTCCTGATTTTTAAAAGAAGCTTTAAATTTAACCATATCTAGTTGTTATAATGTATCAAAGCCTGTGTTTTTCAACTATTTTTAAATAGTAAGTTAAGAGTTTTTTTAAATCCTTGTTATTTTCATGACTTTTATTCGTTTTTCATATTCAAGAGTTAGAAATGCCGTTGTTCGGTAAATACTCTGGCTGACAATCAAGTAAATAAATATGGAAAGAATAATGAAAAAATATACAATGAACTCGCTAGCAGCGGCAGTTATTTGTGCATTGAGTGGCTATGCTCAAGCACATTCGCATGCTGCACACACGCCTACAGATAACGTAACCATCGATCCTGTACAAGTACAGAAGCTTAAAAAAGATGCTGAATTACATAGAAATTTAACAGCTGATTTTAGTGCTCCATTGGTTGTTGATAATACCGCTGACGCATCACAGACCCGAGAGTGGCACGGTCCAGTAACAACACGTAAAGTGCTTACCATTTTGATGGAATTTGCCGACGTTCCTCATAATACGATAAAGCCAGAAAATATACCTAGTAGACATTACTATGAAAACTATACGCCTGAGCATTATTATGAGATGACCTTTTCGAAAAATGGTTACGAAGGTCCAAGAGGCGAAACACTACCAAGTATGCGTGAATACTTTCTAGATCAAAGTGGTGGTTCTTTTGACGTGGAAGGTGGTGTATTTGGTTGGTATAAAGCAAAATTTGATCATCCTTATTATAAACAGGACACTCATGCACTGATAAAAGAAGCTGTATATAATGTATTAGCAGACGAAAACTTTAATTTGAGCGATTATGACCTTGATAATGATGGTCAAATTGACCATTTAAGCATTATTCACTCAACATTAGGTGAAGAATCTGAGCCACGTGCACTGCGTCCAGATCCAAACAGCCCGTTTAATAACTATATTTGGTCTCACCGTCACTCAATTAATCAAGATGTGTTTAATGAATCAGTGGGTAAAACAGCGCGTATTGGCAGCTATGTTATCCAGCCAATTGATGCAACGATTGGTCTTCTAGCACACGAATTAGGTCATGATTTAGGTCTACCAGACGAGTATGACACTGTGTATTCAGAAGATAAACATGGTGGCGTTGGTGAAACTGTTTCTGCGTACTCTTCTATGGCTTCAGGTAGCTGGGGTGGTGTGATCAGAGGCACAAAACCGACGGGTTATAGTCCATATGCAAAATTGTTCTTACAAAATAAGTACGGCGGTAACTGGATCCAGTCTCAGGAAATCAATGCTGCCGAGCTAACAGAAAAAGGTGTGACGGTTAAGTTTTCTCAAGCTGGTACGAAAGGTTTGAATAACGACCTGGTTAAAATTGACCTGCCAGAGCAAACGAAAAAGATCTATGAGCCACTGCATGCCAATGCATTTGACCTAACAAGTTATAGTGCTATCTCTTTTGCACAATCAGTGAAAGGCACCGAAGCTGCGACATTAAGCTTTAGCTTAAACTCAACGCAATCTATTAATAGTGCTTTTGGTTTGAGACTACTGGTGGATATTCCGAGCGCAGGTATTTCAGGTGCTTTAGCACCGGCAAATGCAGCTGATTTAAAAATGGCATCTGATGGTAGAAAGATTCTTACTACAGGCTCTACTTGGACAACGGTTAATTACGATATTGCATTTTTGGCGCAGTTTGATGACGTAACTTTTACCGTTGAAAACTATGCAATTGGTGGTGATTCAACCTATGTCGCGGTTGATAACATTGTCGTGTCAGATGGAGACAATGTACTCAATGAAATCACTTCAAATACGCCTGAAAAAGTTAGCTTTGTAAACAGCGCATCGCTGTCTGATGGTACAATTCAATATACTCCGTACTATCTGTTAGAGTGGCGTCAACATGTTGGGTTCGATGCGAGCTTGAAAGAGGCAGGAATGGAAGAAGGCCTGTTAGTTTGGTATGTTGACCCATCTTATGTAATTGAATTCTTTGATGTACCAAGTGCTGATAACCTAGTGGGTGCACACCCAGGTGAAGGTTGGATTGGTATTGTCGATGCAGACAGAAATCCAATTCTAGAGTATGTGACTGAATACAGCAGCACAGGTCAGTGGGTAACGGATCGCAGCGTAACACCACTAAATAGCCGCAGGCAGATCAAAGATGCAGCATTTAACACTGTGCCGCAATTAGGTGATGCAGGGCGAACAACTCGCACCGATTTGGCCAATGGTGGCTATCTTGAAACGGTATGGAGAGACCAATTCACAAATGCAAATCCTCGCTTTGCAGATTGGGATGACTATACAAACTACATTCGCCCAGCAACAGGTAAAAAGCTGCCGAAGTTAGGTCTTATGTTTGAAGTCGTTGATCAATCAGCTGACGGTGCGACTGCAGACGTAAAAATTTCTAAAATGTGGTAAGTCTTTTTAAACAATTACGTTGTGCTTGAGCCTGGCAATTGCTGGGCTTTTTTCATTCTACAGTTTTAAAATTTAACTGACTTTGCAACGGAGTAACTCCGAGCTATCGCCCTATTCTTTGCACTTACCTCTCTTAAAATTTCCATAATATACGCTAAAAATACTCTATGCTTAGTCTAACGTATTCATTTAGTTGCGACATCGCGTTGGTATGGCGCAAAGCGGGGAGAGGATGTTTCAAACAAGGTCTGCAAGATTCGTTGGTCTTATACTAATCAGTGCGCCTTTTTATTGGTTACCTGCGATGTGCCAAGGAGCACAAGAGGTTGAAAAAATCTCCGTGACCGGCACTAGAATAAAGCGCTCAATACAAGCCGATAGCCCATCACCAATATCCAGCATTGATGCAAAAGCACTCTCCTATATTGGTGCTAATGATGTGAGAGACTTGATTGAAACCCTGTCATTTAACGCGGGGGCGCAGAACAACTCTGATAATTTGACACAAAACTTTACGGTCGGCACCTCAAATGTAAACCTCAGAGGGCTGGGCGTATCTTCTACTTTGGTGTTGTTGAATGGCCGGCGTCAAGTGACATCTGCTGTGGTTACGGATCAAGGAGCCAGCTTTGTCGACACCGCATCTCTGATCCCCACTTTGGCAATAAAGAGAGTTGAAATATTAAAAGATGGCGCATCGGCTATTTACGGCTCAGATGCGGTTGCGGGGGTTGTAAACTTTATTAGTAGAGATGATTTAATAGGCAGTGAGCTTCAATATGAGTATCGAAAACGCTTAAGTGAAGGCAGTCAAGATGAAACTAAAATAGACTTTGCTTATGGTGTCGAGATTGGCAACACTGGGCATCTGCTGGTCGCAGCAAGCTATTTAGAAAGGACCAGCTTAGTGCTTGGAGAAGTTGATTGGGTCCAACCGGCATTTAGCAGTTTTGGCAATCCTGGTAGTTTTGTACTCCCTTCTCTTGCCAATGGACTAAATCCAACGGGTCTCACAGTTGCTGACCCGAATTGTGAGCAAAATGGAGGTGTTGAGTCCGAAGGAAGTAATGGCAATACATTTTGTTTGTTTGATTTTGCACCGCAAATCACAGCAGTGCCGAATGAAGACAGGTTACAGCTGTACATGCATGCAAAATGGGAGTTAAACGATGGTGTTGAGCCATGGTTTGAAGCGGGTTTTGCAGATAATGATATTTCTCGAGAAGTTTCACCTAGTTTTCCTGTGCTAAATGCGCCGTCTGTGCTTTCGTCACATCCAAAAAACCCCTACAACGAAGATATATTTTTTAGAGGGCGACCATTTGGCGTTGGCAAACCAACTGAACGGAATTTTTATGAGCACCGTACTTCACGGGTCGCATTTGGTGTAGACGGATCTATAGGGTCGAACAAATACTGGCAAGTTTCCTATGTGAGTGCGCAAAATGATGCATTTTTAAATCCCAGAGATGTCATAGCTGATAACTTTCAATCTGCTTTATTGGGGTTTGGTGGGGTGAATTGTGACAGCCGAGGTGCTTCAATTGCAGGCACCGGTTCTTGTCTATATTTTAATCCTTTTTCCCCTCAAGATAGCGTGAATGAACAATTACGCAGTTACATCATTGGCGACTATATTGGTAACGTGAAATCGACGTTACGTGTTTTTGAAGGCGTCTTTGCGTTTGATGAACTGTTTGCAATCGGTGATGACTACAGCGCATTGGCGATTGGTATTCAATATAGAAAAGAATCAATGACCTCAGTCTATGACTCTTTGACGCAACAAGACAGATTTGCGTTTTTAATCGGCAATCAAAACGTATCTGGAGAGCGCAATGTTAAAGCGCTGTTTTCTGAGTTGCGACTCCCGCTTTTGGCTCAGTTTGAGCTGGGAGTGGCCATTCGATATGAAGATTATGGAGATTTAGGAGGTGACACCACTGATCCGAAACTGTCTGTGCTTTGGCATGTATCTCCAGATTTGTCGTTGAGAGGTTCATACAGCACATCCTTTAGAGCGCCCTCAGTTCATCAATTAAAAGGCATTCAAACCAATTTTGCCAATATTACTGATCCCAGAGATGGTTCGACGACGTTTGGCGGTAATCGAACTGTAGGTGATACGAGCTTGGTGCCAGAAACTTCAGAAGCGTTTAATTTTGGCATTTCATATGCATTCGATACATTAGATATAGATGTAGATTACTGGCGTTTTTCGTTTGAAGAAGTGTTAACTCGAGAAAGCCATCAAGCGGTTGTCAATGCGTTTCCAGATGACCCTAATCGGGTAGTGCGCACCTCCGCAGGCACAATTTCAATTGTGAATACGCGGTTTATCAATGCTGAAGCGATTGATACGTCAGGTGTGGATCTGACAGCCATGTATCATTTTGATATGCACTTTGGACGGGTAACCCCACAGCTTTCAGCGTCTTATTTGTTGGAGTATGACTTAATGGATGAAAGCGGCACTGTTACAGATGGTCTGGGTAAGTTGAATCGCAACACAGTCGGAAATCCGGCTCCAAGACTCAAAGGTAGCATGGGCATCAATTGGACCATGAACGGCCATAATGCAAATGTGTTTTTTCGCCATGTGGCCAGTTACGAAAATGACGTAAGTCTAGAGAAAATAAACTCTTTTAATACGATAGATTTACAGTATGAAATGGAACTCAATGAGTCTTCTATTTTGGCAGTTAGTGGGGCGATCACCGCTGGTGTAGTAAATATAACGGATAAAGCCCCGCCTTTTGTAAATATTGCAGGTAGTTATGACCCCAGAACAGGTGATCCGAGAGGACGCAGAGCGTATTTAAAGTTTAAGGTGCGCTTTTGAATTGTATGGTTGGTTGGTGGTATATGGCAGGTCATCTTTCCAATAAACGTAAATATGGGCATATTCGACTTATTGTCATGGTCGTCATGTCTGTGATCTTGCTAGTTCATAGTAGGGAGGGGAATACGCGGACTTTGCGTTTTGTCACACTTGAGTACCCGCCATACCAGTATTTAGAAGAGAACAATGCTAAAGGCATTGGAGTTAATATGGTTAACGAAGTATTTAACCGAATGGACAAGCCCTTTGTGATTGAATTTTTACCTTGGGGACGAGCGCTCAGAGAAGTTCAGGCTGCACGTGCCGATGGCATTTTTACTATTTATTTTTCCGAGGAACGTCAGAAAACCATGCTGTTTTCACAACAGGTATTGATAAAGCAATCGGTATCAATATTCAGTAATCGTGATAGTGATCTAAATCTGACTGGCGATATCAATGAATTGAGGCAGCTAAGAGTGGGGCTGGTTAGAAATGTAAGCTACGGTAAAGAAATAGACTCGGCTATAGCGCAAGGCGTGATCAACAAAGTGGTGGAAACCACTTCTGGCACTCAGAGCTTTAAACTCTTGCTGGCTGACAGAGTAGACGTTGTAATTAGTAACCAGCTCGGAGGATTTGACATACTTCGCCGACTAAACATTCAGCAATTGGTTCAATTGCACAGTGAGTATGAGTTTGTGATCCCCAGTTATTTCGCGTTTCCTAAAACATGGCGTGGTGAAAAGCTTAAACAGCAGTTCGACGCCACGCTGCAAAAAATGAAAAGTGATGGGACGTATAAAGCGGTATTAGCGCAATCTTTACTATGTAGTGGTAATGACTGTAAAGACTAGTCAGGGAAAAGTGGCCCTAAAATAGGCCACTCAGTTTTATGCTATATCAAGCACCTAGGCTAGTTAGCGCTTAAACCTCGACGTTTAAGCAAGGCGTCTGTCGTCGGCTCTTGACCTCTAAATGCTTTGTAAGACTCCATGAGTGGTCTTGAATTACCAACCTCAAGAATATTTTGACGATAGCGTTTGCCTATTTCTCTGTCCAGCCCGCCCTGAGATTGAACATATGCAAATGCGTCTGCCGCTAAAATCTCGCTCCACATATATGCATAATATCCCGCAGAATAGCCGCCGCCCATTGAGTGGGAAAAGTACGCAGATTTATAACGAGGCTGAATATGAGGTAAGTATAGGCCATGTTTCTTAAGCACTTTCTGTTCAAATGCTTCTAAATCTGTGATTTTATCCTCCGGCTTCAGGGCGTGCCATTCCATATCAACGACCGCTGCAGCGACGTACTCCAAAGTGTCAAATCCTTGGTTAAAGCTTCTTGAGTTCACTAACTTGTCTAATAACTCTTGTGGTATCGCGGCATTTGTTTGGTAGTGTTTTGCATAGTTGGCGATAACTTTTGGATGAATTGCCCAATCCTCCTCAAAAGTAGATGGAAACTCCACGAAATCTCTAGATACGGCAGTACCTGCCAGCGAAGGGTAATTGACGTCAGACAACATACCATGAATACCGTGGCCTAATTCATGGAAAATGGTGGTCACCTCGCCATAACTCAGTAGCGTAGGCTGGCCATTCGGTGCTTTAGCAATGTTCATAACATTGACCACAACTGGTGTTTGACCAAGCAAGTGAGACTGGTCGACAAATGAATTCATCCAAGCGCCACCGCGCTTGCCTTGGCGTGCAAAGTAATCGGCATAAAAGATAGCCAAGCTAGTTCCGTCATGGTCGAACACTTCATACGCTGTGACATCAGGATGATATACAGGTAAGTCTGGGCGAGGTTTAAACTCAATACCATATAGCGCTTTCATGGTGAAAAACACACCGTCTTCGAGCACGCGGTTAAATTCAAAGTATGGCCTGACAGTGCTTTCATCCAGCGCATATTTGTCTTGGCGGACTAACTCCGCGTAAAAAGCCCAGTCCCACGGCTGCACGGTAAAGTCGCCGCCTCTTTGGACTACTTTTTCCTCAATAGCTTGTGTTTCTTGCGCTGCATTTTCCATCAGTTGTTCAGTCATACCTGAGAACATTTTGAATACAGCTTCAGGTGTTTTTGCCATTTGTGCCGACAGGCCATATTCAGCCCAGCTATCAAAGCCAAGGATATTTGCGCGCTCAGCGCGGTTTTGTGCGAGACGACTTACAATCTCTGTATTACTGGTCTCACCAGAGCGAGCTCTATTTGCAGAGGCTAGCCAAATTCGCTCTCGTAAAGCGCGATTTTCAAGCTGTGCAAGAATGGGCTGGCGTGTGGTATTGGTAATACTGATTAGGTACTTACCTGTGTGTCCTGCGTTTTCAGCTGCTGCCGACATCGCGTCTATTTGTTTGTCATTTAGGCCCTTAAGTTGTGCTTTATCTTCAACCAAAACAGCAATATTTTGAGTTTCTTTTAGCAGGTTTTGACTAAATTGGGTGGTTAGTTGAGAGTGCTCTTTGTTGAGTATTCTGAGCTGTGACTTTTGATCTGCATTAAGCTTGGCACCTGCGCGGACAAATCGTTTGTAATATACCTCAGTGAGCCTGAGCGATTCCGCATCAAGTTTGAGCGTATCACGTTGCTGATAGATGTCTTGTACTCGACTGAAAAGTTTCTCATTTAGGTAAATGTTGTCGTAGTGCTGCGCCATCAGAGGGGCAAATTTTTGCTGTAGAGTTCTACGTGTAGGCGTTGAATCGGTCGCACTGATATTTGAAAAGTAGGCACTAACACGGGTTAGCTGCGCGCCACTTTTTTCTAAAGCGACAATTGTATTTTCAAATGTGACCGTCTTTTGGGCTGTTATTTCGTCAACTTCCGCGAGCTGTTGTGCAAAGCCAAGTTCAAATGCTGGAGCAATATGTTTGTCCTTGATGGCTGAGAAGTCAGGTGCTTGATATTGCAATGAACTGGGGCTGAGCAGTGGGTTTGTCAAGTCGACCTGCGTTGTTGTTTGTAGCTTTGATATTGCTGATTGTGGTGCGACATTTTGGCTATTGCAAGCCCCGAGCAACAGCACTGAGCTGATTGCAGCAGCGATTGATTTTCTTATCATGGTGTGTTTCCGAGATAGTAAGACTTTGGATATTTAATGCAAAAATTACGGTTTAATTGGTAAAGCATTTTGATAAAAACAGGTTGGGATTGGCTTCTATCAAGGTGCTTTGCGCGTGCTTTTATACAAGCTACCCGCAAGATTGAATTTATTTGATATGTTATATTGTAACAAAATAAATGCAATTATTATTCTTGTTTATTTACTAATAAATTTTTAAGTTTTTGATTTTTAATTTATAAAATGGGTTTCCTTTCAAGGTTGATGATTTTATTGCAATAGCGAGCTAAAAGATTTTTTTAAGACATGATTGAAAAAACACATGGAAAAAGCTTGCAAATTACCTGTTTGTGATATGTTATATTATAACAAAATTTAGATGGGACAATTATGTTTAAACTTTCACCACTGATGCTTGGCTTGATAGCGCCTTTATCAGTACAAGCGTATGCTCAAAATATTAGCGGCCAAGTTCAAGACGAGCAGGGTAAAGCAATTGCAAATGCGACGATTTCAGTTATGGGTTCGCAAAGAACAACTCAAACTGATAGTCAGGGTAAGTTTGTTTTACAAACAAATATAAGCGGTGATGTGGAGCTTCATATCACGGCGGCTGGATTTGCGCACCAAAACAAGCTTATTGCAGCATCAGATACAGGTTTAAACGCCATTGTCGTGACATTAAATTCTTCAGCTATTGAAGTGTTAGACGTTAAAGCATCACCATTTCATGCGTCGATGATGGAGTCATCTATGCCGGTAAGTGTGTTATCCGGAGATAAATTGCGCGAGCAGCAGGCTGCGACTTTGGGTGATACCTTATCTAAACAAGTGGGAGTCCACACCAGTTTCCATGCAAAAGTGGCAAGCACACCTGTTATTCGGGGGTTAAGTGGTCCTCGTGTTTTGATCACACAAAATAGTTTAGATGTCAGTGATGCTTCTCGTGTTGGCCCAGATCATTCAGTTGCTTCAGAGACTTCAACCGCTCAACAGGTGGAAGTACTTAGAGGTCCTGCAACACTTTTTTACGGCAGTGGTGCGATTGGCGGGGTTGTCAACGTGGTGGACGAGCGTGTCCCAACGCGCAGCGATACATTTGGTGAGGTACTGATTGAGCATGCGACAGGTGATGAGCAGAAGCTAGCGAGTTTAAATCTAAACACTGGTACAGAACAATTTGCGTTTCATGTTGACGGTTACCTGAGAGACTCAGAAGACTATGACATTCCAGTACCTGCTGAAAAAGGGGCTGATGAAACGCATTCTGGTGATTATAAAGTTGAAAATAGTGCAGAAGAGTCTTCGGGCGGGACGATTGGTACTTCTTATTTATTTGAACAAGGTTATATTGGCATCTCTTACGGAAAAATGACCAGAGAATACGGGATACCAGGCCATAGTCACGGCGACGAAGCGCCGACAGTTTATGCTGATTTAGACCAAGACAGATGGCAGATGATTGGTAAATACAGCTTCGATCATCAATGGCTAAGCGAAGCAAATTTTCGAGCTGCGTATACTGACTACGAGCATGCAGAGATAGAGCATGGTGAAGTAGGTACTATTTTTGCGAATGAAAGCCAAGAAGTACGTTTGGATTTGATGCATCAGCCGATTGCGCAATGGCGTGGTGGTGTCAGCGTACATTACAAACGCAGCGACTTCTCTGCACAAGGTGCTGAAGCATTTACACCGCCTTCAGTGAGCGAAACATTTGCGGTTGCGCTGATGGAAGAACGTCATTTTTCAGACGTGTTAGTGCAACTCGGTGCACGGGTAGAGCGTGTCACAATTGATGCTCCAAGGGTTGTATTGTCGAGTGGTGATTTGCAAGGTGACGACCACGACCACGACCACGACCACGACCACGACCACGACCACGACCACGACCACGACCATGACCATGACCACGACCACGACCATGACCATGAAGGCGAGCAGGCAATCGCTCAGCGTATTTTTGCAGTAGATCATGAGTTTACACCAATAAGTTTGTCGGCCGGTGCTGTTTGGGATTATCAACCGGGTTACAACATAGGTATTTCCGTGTCTCGTTCAGAGCGCGCACCAGCAGCGTCTGAGCTTTTTTCATTCGGTCCGCACATTGGAACAGGTACTTATGAAGTTGGCGCATTGTTTAGACAAAAGGCGGATAGTCTATCGTTTGAATTAAACCCCGCAGACATAGAGTTGGAACGCGCGCACAATATAGATTTAACTTGGCGAAAGCTAGATGGCGACTTTGGTTTTGTACTGAACGCTTTTTATAACCAGATTGACAACTATTACTATCAAGTTAACACCGGCCTAATGGCGGATGATGGACATGACCACCACCATGATCATGGTGAACACGACGAGCATGGAGATGAACATGATCACACAGATCATGAAGAGCATGGTTTACCTGTTTATGTGTTTAAAACTGATGACGTGATCACACATGGATTTGAAGCGGAGTTTGCTTGGCAGGCAACTGAGTCATTACATGCTACTTTGTTTGCTGATTTGGTACGTGCGCGTTTAAACGATGGTGGTAATTTGCCTATGGTTTCACCAGTTCGCTTTGGTACAAAGCTGACGTATAACTTAGAGCAATTCACGTTAAATCTTGATGTTGTGCGTTATCAAAAGCAATCCCATATCGCGGCTCATGAGACCGAAACGCCAGGTTACACCCTAGTTGATGCCAGCATCAACTATGATTTCGCAGCCCTAGGGCAGGACTGGGTATTGTATCTAAAAGGTCATAATCTGACGGATACAGAAGCACGCGTACATACGTCATTCTTAAAAGATAAGGCACCTATGCCGGGCAGAAGCTTTGCGCTTGGGTTTAGAGGGTATTTCTAACTTTTTGTCACTGTAGTCAAAGGGGCTTAGGCCCCTTTTTTTGTCCAGCTATTCAAAACGCTTAAAGCAACCGCAATGCAGAAATGAACAAGCGCGAAAGGCGTTTGTATATTCAGTGACTTTCATTGGAAATAAACTGAATCTCGGGACTTTCAATTGTAAACATTTGCCCATCATCCAATTCGATCTCAATATAAAATGTCATAGGAAACTGCGCCTTTGGTGGCGTATTTAATATGAGGTCAGTTCGAAGACCAAGGGGTGTTAAAGGCGCGTTATTTGCTGTTTCAATATAGGTATTTAATGTGGTGTAAATACGCTTTTCCTCTTTATAGGAAAAGTATTTATTCGGAAAAGTTGCGAAAGTCACAGAGAAGAGCTGATTTAAATTACTGCCGGCCAAAAAGTCTTCGTTGAAGTCATATGCAGAGGTTATTTTGATAGACTTTATACTTTCCTTGGTGGTTTTTATCTCAGGGGAACGGGCATAGGCTTTACTGATAATCGCAGGCCACATGGAGCTGGAAAAAGAGGATGCAATAACAACAGTTACCGTATCCAATCCGAAAATTAAGTTTTGGTGTGCAATTGGCGTGTTTGCTTGATAAGGGGAAGCTCGCTTTATTATATGCGTATCGATTTTCTGGTCGACCTCGCGATTGAAGAGGTACAAATCAATGCCCTTAGTGATCTGTTGAGTTTTCTGCTTTTCAGGTGGTTCAGGAAGGGGAGTAACACTCGACTCAGAGCCACAGCCCAAAAGCGCTACTACTAATATAAATAAACCTATGGCGCGTAAATACAGCATGCTAAATCCTTTTTCGACTGGTTTTAAAACATGGAGTATTCCATAAAGGGGAAGAAAGTATTGTTACTTATTGTTACTGGGGAGTTTGAAAAGTTTCGAGCTTGCGATAAGTGGGTTGTTCAGCTTTGTGCTGGCTGAACAACCCTGAGGTGTTAAATTTGAGTAGCAAATTGCGTTTCACTGAGTGCTTGCTCAGACTCTACTTCGCCTCTGTGATCTGTCGCGAGCTTTTCGTAAAGTAACGGCAGGACAATCAATGTAAAGAAAGTACCAATCAGCATGCCTGCAACCAAAATAATACCTATGCTGTTTCTAGCTTCGGCACCTGCTCCCGTCACCAGTACTAGAGGGAAATGACCCAGTACAGTAGCGCCAGTAGTCATCAAGATTGGACGAAGGCGGGTTGCAGCAGCACCTTTTACGGCGTCAAACTTGTTCTTTCCTTCAAGCTGCAAATGATTGGCAAATTCAACGATTAAAATACCATTTTTTGCGATTAACCCTATCAAGGTGATAAGGCCAATTTGGCTGTAAATATTTACGGTGGTGAGCGATAAAAATGGCAGCATAAGCGCACCTGATAATGCAAGCGGTGCGCAGCCTAAGAGCACCACAAGCGGATCTCTGAAGCTGTTAAATTGGATAGCAAGTAAGAAGTAAACCACAATCATGGCTACCAATAACACACCCACCATGGTGTTACCCTCTTTGCGAAGTTGCCTAGATTCTCCCGCATAATCAATTGAATAATGAGCAGGCAATATCTCTTTGGCAAATTCTTCAATGCTGCTGAGCCCTTGTTCCTTTGTGATGTGAGGCAATACTCCCGCCAAAATTCTAAATGAACCTTGTTGGTTAAAGGACCCGAGTACTCTTGGGCTTGTGAAAGTTCTCAATGTCGCAAAAGCTGATACAGGGATCAATGTGCCTTGATCTGTCCTGACCTGCATATTGAGTATATTTTCAGGGTTATAGCGCTCATCATCGCCAACAATTGGGATCACGCGATAGGCTTTACCATCTTTGTTAAAGTAGTTGGCGAAGTTGTTCGACATCAATACGCTGAGTTGGTTATTGACATCCGCAAGATTTAACCCCAAATCAGCCACAAGTAAACGATCTATTTCCAACTCAGCTTGCGGTAAATCAATTTTAAGATCTGTATTCACAAACATAAACTGGCCACTGGCATTGGCTTTGGCAATGATCTGGTCGGCGTACTGTTTCATCGTTTGTGCATCGTCACCAGAGCGCAATACAACTTCGACATCAAACTGACCTGCTGTAGGTAAAGATGCTGGCAAAATAGGGAACAAACTCAAGCCTGTCACACTGCCAAGGCGCCCATATAGGTCAAATAGTAAGTCGTGAACAGAGTTCTCGCGTTCTTCAAATGGCGCAAGTTCTACACCACCGAAACCAGCGGCAGCTGTGACTATTTGCCAAGTAAATTGGCCGCCTTCAGTCGCATTCATGACCCGTGCTGTGTCATTCATTTTTTCTGCTGTATAGACCTGAGAAGATTCTGGTGGTGCCTCAATAACGACCTGAACACTGCTTTGATCCTCAATCGGGGCAAGCTCTTTTTGCGACAATAAATAAAATGGCACTGACAATAATGAAAACACAATGGCAACAAAAAATATCTGAGGTCGCCACTTAAACAAGGTATCTAGGCTACGAAAATAAAATGCTTGCAGCCTGTCAAAATAGCTATTTACAGCTCGTGTAAGTTTGCCTTCTTTTCCGCCTTCAGGGTTTACATACGCACTCATGATTGGCGAGAGTGTAATCGCAACCAGTCCTGAAATCAGTACGGCAATCGCCAAGGTAAAAGCAAACTCTCGGAATAAAAATCCAGTTAAACCAGTTAGGAACCCTATTGGAGCATATACTGCGGCGAGGGTCAGTGTCATTGCAATGACAGGCACAAGCAATTGTCTTGAGCTGATCAGTGCTGCCTGCAATCTCGGTTTGCCTTCTCGCATGTGACGGGCAACGTTTTCAACCACCACAATGGCATCATCTACAACTAGACCGACTGACAGCACAATGGCCAAAATCGTTAGTAGATTCAATGAAAAGCCCATCATGTAGATCACCGCGACGGCACCTAAAATAGAAATTGGAATAGTGATCAAAGGCACCATGGCGGTTCTAAAAGAGCCCATCATTGCTACAACAACGATACCTACGAGGAGAACAGTTTCGGCAAGTGTGGTGAAAATTTCTTTGATGGAATCACGCATGTACAGCGTACCGTCATAGCCAATCGATATTTTCATATCATTTGGTAGGATCTGGTTGATTTCGTCGAGCTTTTTATAAAGCGCATCACCGATGTTAATTTCGTTGGCACCGGGCAGCGCCCAAACAGCGAGAAATACAGTGTCGTGATAATCAAGTCGCGCTGTGACCATACCTTGCGCTTCGCCGATTTCAATGTCTGCGATATCCCTAAGCTTTAACTGCGCACTGGCAGTTTCTTTCACGACAAGGTTTTCAAAATCAGCTGCGCTCTTCAGGCTGGTGTTTGCCATTAAATCGATACGTTGACGGTTATTTTCCGTGTATCCAATGGTCGCAATGGTATTGTTTGCTTGCAGCGCTGCAAAAACGTCGCTGGCACTTAGGTCGTAAATGGCCAATTTATCGCTGTCTAACCAAATACGCATAGCCGGGTTTCGTCCACCTTCTAGGGTGACTTTTTGCACACCAGGAATATCCGACATAGATGGCACAACATTGCGAACTAAGTAATCACTTACTTCATTTCTGGGCAGGCCTTGTGACTCTACATCAAGGTAAAAAACGGCATAAGGGCTATCTGCGCGAACAATTTGAATAGCGGGATCTTCTGCGCCGGTTGGTAGTTCAAATTTAATTTGGTTGAGCCGGGTTGTAAGTTCAGCCAGTGCGTCGGTTGTACTGTGGTTAAGATCTAGCCAAGCCGTCACTTTACTCATACCTGAGGTTGTGACAGAGTCAACATAATCGACACCTGGTACAGTCGATGCCACACGTTCGATAGGTTCTGTGACATAGCCTTTTACAACATCTGCAGCAGCACCTGTATAAACGGTATTGATCACCAAGGAGGCACTCTCAATTTTTGGGTATTGCTGTACAGAGATCTGCTTAGCGGCGTTAACACCAGCCAATATGATCAGCAATGAGAGCACAATTGCCAATACAGGTCGATTGACAAAAATGTCCATTACCGATGGTTTATTTTCGTGTAATGAACTCATTGCTGTGCTCCACTCTGATTATCTAATGATGCCGTTTGCTCCGTATAGACCAACAGATTTTCACTGAGTTTAAATGCTCCTTCGCTGGCAATAAACTCACCACCAGAAAGCCCAGTCAGAACGATCTGGTTGTCTTGTACCTTGTCACCTAACGTCACTTTAACTGGTTTCGCTCGCCAATTCTGCTGTTCGTCTTTTTCGAGTTGATAGACAAATTCGCCAAAATGACTACGCGTAATGGCGTTAGTTGGAACTAATACAGCTTTGATGGTGTTGGCAGGGACTGTGACCATCGTCATTTGATTGTGATTAAATCGATTATCAGAATTCGGTAGCAGCGCGCGGTAACTTTGCTGGCGAGAGTCAGAATCAATGCTGGGTTTTTTGGCAATGATTCTCGCATGGAAATCTCTGAACTCAGCGCTGGTTGAATCTGTCAGCGAAATGCTTACTTGGCTGCCAATGTGTGGTTGTGCCAATGTTTGAGGAACATGGAAGTCCACCCATATTGCATTGTCGCTACCAATCATTGTAGTAATCTGGTTATTTACATCTAAAAACTGACCGACCTGATATTGGTCAAGGCCTGTTTGACCAGTAAATGGGGCACGGATGGTTTTTTTCGCGATCAAGGCTTGCAGGTTTTGCACCTCAGCTTCGCCAATACTGACATCGGCTTCTGCTTTATCAACTTCGTCCGGGCTGATCCGTTTTTGTTTCAACAATTTTACAACACGTGCATAGGTCGATTTGGCTAATTTGACGCGTGCCTTAGCGGCTTTTAAATTTGCTTCGTCAATACTGGTGTCAAGTTTCAACAGTACTTGCTCAAACTCTACAGTGTCACCCGGGTTAAAGCCAACATAGGTAATTTGTCCCGAATATTCATTACTGATAGTCATGTTTTTTCGCGCTTGTAGCTGACCAACCACTTTGATATTACTGGTATGCTCAATCGCTTTTGCATAGGTGCTTTTTACCGATGCTGATGGTTCAGGAAATGATTCACCAAAGGCAATTTGAGCTTGTATTTGACTAAACTTGATAAAGCCCAAACTGGCAATCACAACGAGGACAATAAAGGTAGCTGCGAGCCAACGTTTAATATTCATAATTACTCCTATCTGTGATTAACGCAGGTCTAGCGCAATCAGTTGTTGTTCAATATGTTTAAGTGAGGCGTCATTTATAGGCTGTCGCCACGGGTAGCTATTGATTAGACGTACCGAGCTTCTGATAATTGGGTGGTTAAGAGGTAATGGTGCTAGCAATGAATCCGTTCCTTCTATAATCTGTTTTGTCTGTTGCACACGTTGTACTTGTTCATACCCGACCGTCATCGCCCATCCGCTGATGATGATTTCTTCGATCGCTTCAGATAAGTTCGGTACATCTTCAAGTTCGCCAGCATTAATCGCTTCCACCAATGCTAATTTAAACGAAGACTCACAACGAGACTGTGCTTCAATAATTTTACCGGTCCAATAAGTAGAACCTTTTTTGATGACAGCTTCATTGGTTGCGTAGGTTTGAAGTGCATAATCAAATTCGAACAGTTGTAACTTTAGCGGTGAAATAAGGCTGATCGCGATAATCTTTTCGGGCGCACTGAGTTCAAGAGCAAGAACCTGGTCAAATATATTGGAGAGATGTGTAAAAGATTCATTGGCAAGGGCAAGCACGATATCTTCCTTACTTTGTACAAACTTGTATACCGAGCCCATTGAAAGCCCCGCAATGCGCGCTATCTTGGCCATGGTAAAGTCTGTGATCGAAGCTTCATTGATGCATTGCTCTGCAGCGGCAAGGATCATTTTTCGCTGAGTTTGTTGATCATATTTAGGTGCTGGTGCCATCTTATTACTCCATAGGTGACCAGTTTTGATTTTCATTCGAATGATGTTCGAATGTCGTTATTTTAACTCTCAAAAACCTGATGTCAATCGAACTAGACTATTTAATATTTAAGCTTATCTCCCCCTGAGAATATTTAAATGGGGTTCACTAGAGCACCTAGAAGGTCGACTATGAAAGATTTAGCCTGAGGTGGGCTGTTAAAGTTTGAGCAGTTTTTATTAGTAGTTCATTGAAAATGTATAAGCTAATTTCTTTTTATGTTGTTGCGCACCAAGCCGTGTTGCCAGGCTTGATAGAATTGAATTTGGCGGTTGTTGGTGTGTTAACTTGAAGGCGCCATTTTGCTCTTTTTAAGTTGTCGTTTTTATTCAATCTCGAATATAAAAACTTCATTAAAATTGTTTTCATTGAGTTGTAGTTGAGGACGGTTTTTTTGGTTCAAGACTACGAAATTTAAGCAATAGAAGTAGGATTGAAGCGATGTTAAACATCAGAGAAATTACTCAGCCAAGCGAACTCCGCGTTTTAAAAACGGCATACTTTAACGCATCTACAAGCCCCCTAGATGGTATGTGGCACTTTGGATTTGTTCCAATGGCGGAGCACTTCGGCTTTTATGAAGGTGAAAACTTGGTTGGCTATTGTTGTATCAATAGTGAAAAGTACCTTTTACAGTTTTATTTGTCAGAATTAGCCAATACATTGCCTAGCGATCTATTTACGTCAATTATTAACGGTGAAAGTGCTGCTATAGGCGAAGTTAAAGGTGCTTTTGCCAGTACCGCGGAGCCGCAATATTTATCGTTATGCATGGATGGCTCAGCAGCACATTCGGTCAATGCACTTATGTACCAGTTTTGTGAAGATAAAGCTGTGAGAGAAGTAAATGAGATAGATCTCAATTTAGCAGACGATGGCCAATTAAGCTTGCTAGTCGATTTTGCTTTTGAAGCGATAGATGCGCCGAAAGAGTGGCTCACAAGTTACTATACGCGTTTAATCAGCCGTAACGAGTTGTGGTATTGGGTCAGAAATGGAAGCGTGGTCGCGACAGGCGAGTGCCGATTATTTGATGAGTACCAAACACAATTTGCAGACGTTGGAATGATTGTATCGACAGAACATAGACGACAAGGTTTAGCAACTCGGGTACTAAAACAATTGGTAATGATTGCCAAGAAAAAAGGGCTGAAAGCTGTTTGTTCTGCAGAAAGTAGTAATATAGGGGCACAAAAAGCAATTTATAAAGCGGGCTTTACTGCATTGAATAGAATTGTGCAGTTTGATTTTTCCAATCGTTAATTATTTGCTTCCAACCGCCTTGTGTATTTTAGGATAAAAGGCTTTGGGGCAGTGTCATCAACTGCTATAAATGAGTATTCCATTTTCGCGTCAGAGAGCATTATGATCCAGTGGTTACAATTCCCTCAGTGTTCTGTTGTGTCTACTTTTGTTGAGTGTTATTGGCTGATTGAGAAGGGGGAACAAGCGCAAGGTGTTCAATTTCCTAAGCTAAACCCCGACCCTAGTGGTCACTTAATTATGTCTCCCGCGGACCAACCTTATTCTTACAATTTTGGCGGCAATATAGAATGTGGTGTCGGGAGCCATATTCTATTTCCCCATTTACAATCCTTACAGTTAGATCACTCTTGCTCTTTTATTCATCTCGGTATTAAGTTTAAAGTCGGCGCGTTCTATGCCATAAAAATACCTGGTTTCGGCCACCCAACACTGGACCAAGTTGCTGCAATTGATTTACAGGCTCTGCTGGTAATGAGTGAATTAGAAGTGATTGATTTGCTATCACTCGCTCGAGCGAGCAATACTTTGTGTCGTGATAAACTTGATAGCGTGTTAGCGCGTTGGCTTACTCAATTTCATCAAGACAGGTACAGTGAATTAACATCCAAAGCTTTGAAAGTAATCAACATAGAGCCCATTGCTCGGCTAGGTGAGCAATTACATTGCAGTCAAAGAACATTAGAGAGAGCATTCAGCAAAACGACCGGATTTACACTGAAGCAATGCCAGTCAATGAATAGGCTTGAAGCAATGCTCGAATACTTATATTCACGCAACAAAGAGGAGATTGATTGGGCTGAAGTTGCATGTCGATTCGGCTTTAGTGATCAACCTCATTTGATTCGTTATCTTAAATCCCAGCTCGGTTTTACGCCTGCCAAATATGCCACTGACAGAGGCCTAACAATTGATGCATATGGTGGCATATCAAATTATTTGCATGAGTCCAATTGATGTATGGTAATGCACTTATTCCCTCCTAAGACGAAGCAACAAAAAACGATATCACGTTTATAGATATCGCTTTTAAATTTCCATTATTCAAATCTAAGTCTCAGCCCTTTCAAGGACGAGTTTATTAAATATTTCACACTGCCATTCGTATTATTAACAAAGAACAAAAGGTATCAATGATGGCTGTTGGCAATTATCGCAAAACAAAAGTGTTAGAGAGTGAATATTTATCACCGAATATGAAACGGGTTGTATTAACGGGACCTGATTTAGCAAGTTTTCCTAGTGGCTTTGAAGGAGGCTATGTGAAGCTGCTTTTTACCAAGCAGGGTAGAGCACTGCATGAAGAAGAGGCATTTGAGCAGTTAAGCCGTCAAAATATCATGATGCGTACATACACAGTGCGTGGATTTGATAAGACAACACAGCAACTCACCCTCGATTTTGCACTGCATTCTAATGAAGGCAGCATGGCACCTGCTTCAGATTGGGCTAGGGAAGCGCAAGCAGGAGATGAGATGATCGTTGGCGGTCCTGGGAGCACGATGGGAGTCGATAGCAGTGCAGATTGGTTTTTATTTGTTGGCGATATGACGGCGATACCCGCCATAAGTTGTTATTTAGAGCGATTACCAAAAACTGCCAAGGGAACTGTGGTGCTAGAAGTGACGCAACAAGAAGATATTTTGGATCTCACCAAACCCGGTGGTGTTGATGTGATCTGGAAGGTCAATGGTACGCCAGGTAGAAACAGCCAATTGTTGGACACCGTTCAAGCTCTGGATTGGCATCAAGGCCGCGTTTTTGTTTGGTGTGCCTGTGAGTTTGATACTATGAAGACACTGCGTCGTTGGTTTAAGCGAACAAAAGGCATTGAGAAAGAGCAGATGTATGTGAGCAGCTATTGGAAATATGATTGTACAGAAGACGAACATAAAGTTGAAAAAAGAGTGGATTCACAGCTCTCAGACTGATCCCAATGGAATAGGAAAGTTGAGCGCAAAGCAATCAAGGCTGTACTTTCTTTTTGTCTCTTTAAACCTAATTGGTACATTGTGTGATTAAGTCTTAATTTGATCTGTCAGATTCGATTAACAGGGCTCAATCAAACCTGATAGTCGTGTATGTGCCAAAAGCGGACCTTAATGCGTAACTTGTTTCTGCCCCAAAACATGTTTAGTCGAATGCCTCAAAGAATAGCGGCCATTAGAAAATATTTTTAAAGCATTGAGCTTATGCTCAGTTGTTTTGTGATTTTTCTATAGTCAAGAAAACGACCCATTGGGTCGTTTTTATCCTTTCCATAATTTCTACAATGATATAAAAAATATCTTTAGCAACAAGTTAGTTATTGTGATAGAACCAGTACAATGATAAAAATGGCCCATGGCTTGGTAGAAAAACGGTCCAATGGGTCGATATTAAATTGTTAGGTGTAAATGGAAGTTCAATTGTGAATTCAAATTTCGATAAATATATTTCTAATCTTGTTACCAACAAAGCGAAATTTCCTGAACAGCTCTTTGAATTCGCAACGGATCTTGAACGTTACAAGTTAAATCACCCCAAGTCGCTTCATGATAGTTGGGTTTCATCTTTAACTATTGCCGAGAATCGCAATAAACAGCGTCCTTTTGATGCTTCGTTATCAATCATTTTAAGCCTAATCGGGCAACAGCATGATCGCGACATTGTTTTAATCTATAACAATGTTAAATCCTACAAACTAATCGGTCATGAAAATGAATTTAATTACAATGATACTTTTCATGGTGATGTTTTAACTCACGAAGTATCGTTGGAAAATGGGCTATACAAACATATTATTGAATTACGCTCTAGCTCTATATTCAAAGTGTATTTTACAGATTTCAAAGTTACAGAGTGCGTTTACACATAACAAACGCATCAACGCATGGGCTAATAAAGCTTGGCTTAGTTCGTGCCTCACTAATTATAGCCAAGCTTTATTAGCCCATTATGCGGGCGTTATAAGCCACAGGTAGAACATGCGTAACCTTCTAGTTTTGTTGTTATTATTCAGCAGCGCTTCTTTTAGTAGCGAGGGTGTTTTTGAGCGATGGACTGCAAAAGGAAAAGAGTGTTTTTTTAAGTTTCAAATACCACCTAGCGTAAATTGGGATGGGGAATCTGAATTACCTATTTCTATTAAGGGCATTAATACCGCTTTCAAAAATTAGACTAATGCTAACTTAAGCAGTGGCGAAGAAGCGCATGTTACAAATTACAATTTAGCATCTGTTTTTTCAGAAGAAGCTACAACCAATTACTGGGTTTATAAAGTTGGCTATGTTGTTTTTAATAATGGTTCGCCTACACAAAACTTTAATCGTAAGGTAGTAATTGACCTTTCTGGTAAAGTAATCACCCCAGTATGTGGCTTATAACAAATTAATTAAACAATGGACGCAAAACAGCAGGCTTGCGCTCATTCTTCGCTAAGTTTAGCCTGCTATTTTCTGCCGTTTATTAAGGCGTTATATTTTTAAGGGATTACACATGAAGTATACTATACTGGCATTGTTGGGGCTTTCTAATATTGCTTATTCATCTCCTGATTTTCCTATCGGCAATTGGGAGGCTGTAAGCCGATCTGATCAAGCTATTTATGGGAGCTTTACTTTTACGAAAGAAAAGGTCTATTGGGGCTTGTCGCCTGATGCTCCGCCCTGTAGTGCCAATTATTCAGTTAAAGTAACGAGTCCTGAAAACTGGGATATAAAGTTCTCAAATAAAAAATGTGATTATGATGAGATGAATAATAGCAGTCATAGTAGAAGGCTTGTCGGAATAAATTTACGTATCGACGCTAGCCTTAACAGTAAATATGATAAGAACAGTATAAGGGCGTGGGTGTCTACAAAGTCTGAGGGGTGGAAATCTACTGGGGAGGGTATGTATCAACTTTATAAGTGGAGTTTCTACGAAAAAATAAAAATATAACAAGTGCCTAAAAGCAGGCTTGCGCTCACTCTTCGCTTAGTTTAGCCTGCAATTCTTCGCCGTTTATTAAGGTGTTATAAGCCGTAATCCAGTATGGAGTATACCTGTGATTCTTGTAAAGAGTTATGGTGGAGTTGGCTAACCACTATTGGTCGTATACTGCCTTGTACTTTAACCAAGGCGTGTTGGTTGGAGCGCAATATAACCGACAGTTGCTCCCTATGATATGGAGTAATCTCATCGAACTTGCAGCCACAAAACCTACCATGGAAGTAGGTAGTGCTGAAGTTAGTTTACTTCACCAAGCAATTTCGGATTCATATTTTGCTGAACTCGAACATAAGTATGACTTGCTGGACTACGATACATTCCGAGTTTCAAAAGATGAAGTTGAGCTAAGGCTATCAGGGTTTGCGATAGGTGATACGCTGTCGTTAAAGGAGATTGTACCTATCATGGCCTGTTATGATGAGCGCACAGATGTGCAAAGCTTTATTGATGAACAAGCAGAGCAGTTACCTGTCTTTTACGATCAGTTGGGTAATACGGGCCTAATCACCGGGTGCAGTCAAATTATTAATCTATGGGATGACCGAAACTTTATGTCGTTGTCTTTAATTGAGCAGGCTAACTTTAAAAGCGCCAAGTTACATTTTTCTAAGGCCAATTCAAGTGCTCTGTCTGGCTGGTCTTTTTATAATGTGAAGTACCTCAATGGTATATCGGCACATTCGGAATTGGTAATTAAAGACAGTAAAGATGGTATATACGAAGTCCAAATTGGCGGTTGGTTTGGACACTTTAGCACGGATCAAGAGTTCGCGTATGAAGGCGTTTTTTACCTTCAGTAGCTAAGTAAAGGACCTTCCACTGTCCGACGATAATATGCCGCTCACTTTCAAATGCTGTGGTGAGCGACAACAGCCTTTGCCTGAAGGTTGTAAATTTGTATCGCAGACCATTTTTAGACAAACCAAATTGGTTTGTAAAGCGTAATTTTAACGCTGCGCCACTTGAGAACATGAGAAGTGATAGATGAATTTGCTAACTGCATTGTTTCAATTGGGATAGATTAAATTCTAAAAAGCGAGCTTAGCTTGAGGGCGCTTCAAATATTGTATAAACGCAGAGGTGTTAAGTTTTGTTAACCTCCAATTCTTTCATATAGTTTGGCTAAGAAAACGACTGCCCCACCATCAGTTTTTAGCCTTAATGTATTGATATATATACTTACTTTCTTAGTCATAGAAAAGTTGGTGACAAATCAAGTAAACGTCAAGTCAATTGTTCCACAGTAGATATGCTGCAATCAAAACGTTGATTAATAAAACTGAGGAGTTACCTATGGGAAGCGTTAAACCACTGTGGGCAGGTGCTATGTTCATGGCATTTACTATGACCGACTTTGCTGCGGCAATGGAACGTGATGGGCCAATGGTTGGGCCCTATCTAGGCCAGAAACAACCTGGTTCGGAGCCAAAAGTATTTGCTCCGGGAAGTGTGTCCGCGAAACAGCGTGATACAAATCCATTTTTTTCTCCAGACATGTCGGAATTTTACTTTACGAGGAAAGATCCCGATGTAAACAAGTGGTCGCTTATTGTATTCAAACAAATAGATGGTCATTGGCATGAGTCGACAGTGGGGCCGCGTATTTGGCGGCCATTACTTGCACCTGATGGCAAAACGATGCACATGGGTAAATATGTGATGACGAGAGCAGGAGCGGGATGGTCCCAACATCGAGTATTGGATCCTATGTTTGATAGAGAAGATTGGGGTATTATGAGGCTAACAGCTGCTGCTGATGGCACTTACGTGTTAGACGATTATAAAAGCGGTGACGTTCTGAGAATATCATCTTTGGTGAATGGAAAACGAACTAAACCAGAGAGATTGGGCCCACAAATTAATACAGGCAAATACAATGCACACCCTTTTATTGCTCCGGATGGATCTTATTTAATTTGGGATGGTGTTCGTGAAACGGGCTACGGTAACTCTGATTTGTATATAAGCTTCCGTGATAAACAAGGTCGTTGGGGCAAAGCCATCAACCTAGGTGATAAGGTAAACACCAGCGCAAGAGAGGCTTCTGCCAGCGTGACTCCAGATGGGAAGTTCTTATTTTTCAATCGTGCTACCAAAGATAATGACAGCGACATTTTTTGGGTTGACGCCAAAGTGATAGAAGATTTAAGGCCAAGTAATAGTTAGATTATTAGGTAATATGCACAAGCAGGGCATGCTACTGAGTACTTATTGCAATAGATGAGAAAAAGCTGGTACGCTCAATGGCTAGTACAAAGTATATTTAGTTACGCTCATACTTCGTTTATAGAGATTTAAATCATATTCCATCATAAACGATGCCAAAATAAAAACAGGGGTTATATGAAATATATTTTACTAGCCTTGAGCTTTATAGCGCTCAATGCACATGCCATTATTATTCGTCATGATGTAAAAGATACTAATTATTTAGCAAAACCTGATGACTTTCCAGCACTTGCAACGTTTTACATAGATGGTGCTCATGGCATCCTGTTTTCATCAAAATGGATTATAACCGCGGCACACACAACATTTTGTTTAACCTCTGGCACCAAGATAAAAATGAGCAAAGGCAGTGCCACCGTCAAAAGGTTGCATATTCACCCTAATCACACCCCAGGCATTAGTCATGATATCGCTTTGGTAGAGCTTTTGGAGGACGCCGCGCATGTGCCTCCTGCCACCTTGTATACCAGAAATGACGAATCAGGGCTGCCAATCTGGTTTATTGGCATAGGTGGTACAGGTAATGGTAATACAGGGATCACCACTGATAACTATGAAAATAAAGGCGTGCTCAGAAAAGCTCAAAATCGTGTAGAGGAAGCGAAAGGCCCGATTTTAACGTTTAAATTTGATAAAGATGAAGATGCTTTACCATTTGAAGGAATATCGGGCGGTGGTGATAGTGGCGGGCCTGCCTTTATTAAAACTGAGCGCGGATATCAGTTATTAGGTATAAGCTCTCGGTATGGTGGCGGACCATCTGAGAAGTATGGCAGCTTTGAGGTGTACTCACGTGTTTCATATTTTGTCCCTTGGATTAGGGAGGTGATGAACAAGCCAGACAAAGCAGTTAGCTCTGGTGTGAGTCTCGATAAATTGAAGTACCTGCCGGGAGGCCTTAAGCCGTCAGATCTCCCTGCTTTGTGTCCAGATATATTGTTTAGCCATAACGCGCTGAGCAAATAACAGATGTCAAAGTAGGCAGCTAACCGTTGCCTACTTGTCTATCTTGTTCAAGTGTTACAAGGTGCTCTACTACTGCAACTTTTGAATATGCATCTGCGGGTGTTTTTGCATCACTTTGTTTAGTGTATCGTGCTGGTTGTCGTCAATTTCAACATGCAAAACTAGCGGGTGCCTTTCTCCTTGTGTAAAATCCCGACACATCATGTAATATCGCATTAAGTCTGAACCCACCATGCCACACACCCATATGCTAAAAAGCGCGAGTACAACAGTCCCTACGACGGCAGCAGTTGGTGGTATAAGGATCCAAGTTACTGCGAAATACGCGCTTACTATGATTGCAATTAACACAACTAGCTCTGATTTTAAAATCCCAACAATATGGTTGGTTAGGCAATCATGTAATGGGTGCGCTTTGTTATCACACAGTGCGCTGACGTCTTCGGTATCTAGGTGTAAGGCTTCCAGCTCATCTTGTGTCTCACGAAACGCAGTGTAATCGTGGCCTTTGATAATGTAGTGATTCATACAACCTCCCAACATTCAGTGTGTACAACTATACGTTAAGGAAAGCCTCTTGGTTTACTTGCCCTAAAACTCCAATAAAATCTTCGCTAATAGGCTGATAACTATAATTTTATTGATTAGTTGTCACGGAGAGGGCATATGACCATATTTACAGGGTGTAATATTAAACAATTGGCAATATTATTTAGTTTGATTTCTTTTATTATTAGGCGGGCTTTGTGTATTCTAATATTTTAAATGTTGATTAATTTTGGTTGTTTTTAATTGTGTGAGAGTTTAATAGATTGCATTGATTTGCAAAAGTGTTTTATCGTAATGCTTTGTAATGTTTAAGTCTGGTTTTTATCTCTAAGCTAATTTACCGAAACGTTAAATTAAAAGGAGATGAAAATGAAGTTACGTAAATTAGCTGGTAGTAGTTTAATCGGAGCTGCTGCGCTCATTATGCAATTTTCAAGTGTTGCTGGAGAATCTAACGTTAATACGAACGAAGTTCAAAGTAACGTAGATTATTACCAAAATGTCGGAAAATATGTGACGAAAGTTGGTGAGTTGTCGCCACATGACAGACAAGAAATACAAGCTTCGTACTGGGAGCGAATGAATGGCAATGGATCAGGATGGTACGCAACAAATGGTGGGATCCGTGCTGTATATGGTGCGGGAGGCAGTGATAGAAGCGTGGAGCAGTTTCTTGCAGATACTTATGGTTCAGTACCGTGGTACTGGGCTACTACTGCAACGGTAAAAGTACAAATGGATGGTAATGGTTCAAAAGCATACCGTTGCCCGAGCAATCACTTGGTGACTGAGCTTTATTATGCTGATAGCGGCGATGACAGTGTTGAGGCATTAAGGTGTAAAGCGATGAGGTCGCATTCAACTGGATCAGAAACCACTGTCCGAGTTCCTTATACAGGTGTTGCGTATTGCCCGAGTGGTTATTACTTAACAGGTATGCGCTATAAAGATTATGGTGATGATTATGTCGAAGAAATCATTTGCTCAAAAGTTTATTAATTAAAAATTTAATCTTATGGTTTTAAACTGCAAGTGTGATTAATTTCACACTTGCAAATTTAAATTGGTTTTTATTTTTTTACGTGTTTTTTAACTGTATTATTTTTGATATTTCATATAGCTCTTTTATTAAGTTTTCCTGAGTTACTTTCGTATATTCTCTTTCCAAATAAATAAGGTCTCCAACCACATAAGCCAATTTTGCAGCCTCTAACATGGCAATATCGTTTTGGTCATTACCCATGCATAGGGTATTTTTCATATCCAGGCCAGCGCGCAATAGCGCATTTAACTTATTACTGTATTTGGGGACGACATCAAAACTATTGCATCCATTGTGGTGATAAAAATCATAATCACTGAGCGTGGTATTGAGATACGCTTTAACTTCTAAGTGCCGATTTTCTTCTAGTACCAACAGTTTGACGATGGGTTCTAACCTGAGTGATTGGTTACAATATGGGTTTCTACCCAACTTTTTAACTTCTTGATGAAAGCGATGTGGAGTGTCTGAGATAGCATATTCCTCGATGCCATCGTATAGGTATGGAATTTCGTTTTGATCAAGCCAGTTCAAAACTTCGATAACTTCTCGTTTATTGAAGTTTAAAGTGTCGTAAACGACTTTGTTTTTGCTAATCATCGCGCCATTGCAACCAATGATATGATGGTGCCAAAAGTGTTTTGGCAGTACTGGCAAGGTATCTCTTAGCGGACGCGCCGTGGCAAAGTGTATCGTCGCACCTTGTCGCTCAATTGCCTGTAACGCTTCGGCTACTGCATCCTGCATAGGCTGACCTTTAAAAATTAGAGTCCCATCTAGATCAAATACGACATTCATTATTTTACGTCTCATAATTTAAGTTGCGTTTACTTTGCCAAAAATTCGCGATATAAATTTAGCTATTGGCTCAAAATTATTAGGTATTAGCTCATTAGTAAAAGCAAACCCGCGCCCGTTCGATTTACCATCAATGAATCTGTTCGTGTTAAGCATATTCAAAACAGTCCATTGCTGTTTGAATGGCATCAACATGATTGTTTTGAATTAATCTTAACATTGGGAGCAAAAGGCAAGCGTTTTTTGGCCGGTGATGTTCATTATTTTGAGGCGGTTGATCTCGCCTTAATTTTACCAGGTGAACCGCATACTTGGGACAATGCAGATCAATTAGCTCCTGTTGGTGATGTGGTTGTCGTACTTTGGCCAAAGGATTTATTTTCAGTTGAGATCAGTGAATTTGAGGTGATCCAAGCTTGGCTGACTGGATTGGAAGCTGGCATCGTGTTTTCAAAGGCAGTAACAGCCAAAGTGATGCCTTTAATGCTGAGCATGAACAGTGCTCAAGCACTAAAAAAGCTCACGATACTTGCCGATGTACTGTCAGAACTCATGCAAGTGCACATATCTCAAAGTCCTATTTCAAGTGCACCACGTCGCAATATAGCAAGGATAGAACCAGTGCTGGACGTCATAAAAAGTAACTTGGCTTGTATACCAAGTCTTACCGAGTGTGCTGTATTGGCTAATCTCAGTGTAGCCACACTCAAACGCTTGTTTACAGACAGCCTTGGTATGAGCTATTCACAGTATTGTGACCAACTGAGAATAAAGCGAGCGAGGCATTTACTTGCGACAACACACCAGCCGATAGGAGTTATTGCGCAGCAATGTGGTTTTAATAGCGCTGCATATTTTAATCAGGTTTTTAAAAAACATGAACGTCTTACCCCGAGTGAATTTCGAAAGCAGTTTACATGGCGAAAGCGCCGATAGCATGATTGTGCTCGTGTGCATACCCTTATGGGTATGCACACAATCTCAAATTACAGTGTTTTTAAGTACTCTATCAGCGCCATTTTCTCTTCGTGGCTGAGTTCCCTGCCTATTTTTCCCGGTACACTAGTATCGTTTGTAAAGGCATGGCCAGTATTGTGATTACCAGCTTGACGTGTATCGAGAACGAAATACCCACCTTGGTAATCATCGACTTGATTGGCTGGCGGTAGATCATTTCGATGATTTAAAGCTTCGATATGCTTGCCTTGAGTTATGCCAACGTTGACAGGGTCAAATTCGAGGCGGCCAAGTTCAACAAAAGTCGGCCTTTGTGAGGGATTCGACAGTAAGCTATACAAGTTTGGGACTGAACCATTATGTAGATAGGGCGCTGTCGCCCAAATACCATTAAGTGGCCGTGCCTTGTAACCGCCACTATGCCTTAAACAATTGGGCCTGCCGCCCTCAAGCTGCTTTTGAGTATCGTATGGAGTGTAGTTTTGCTTAAACCACTGTTGGTTGGTCTCTTCTACAACCGCGCCGAGTGCGAGTGCAAAATTACTGGTTGCGCTGTCTTGCACATTGATAAACTGTAAATCAGAACGCATGTCTGGCGTTTTTTGATATTTACCAACCGCAACACACAAATCTGTATTGAGTCCCAGCTCTTTGGTATTGACAGTACGATTTTTGAGAACTAGCGCTTGAGCAGGATCGGTTCCAATCTTTTCGAGTGAGTAGAGGTGAAGACTTAGGTATTTTTGAGCTGTAGACTTAACTTTACCGTTTTCTTCGTAGCTGATCTCATGCCAATTTTTCTTCCAAAAATCGGGGCTATCCATTGGTTGTAAATGACATTGCTGGCAATTCTGCTTGTACAATTCCTTCCCTGCTATTACTAAAGCGGGCTTAAGTTTAGGCAAGCTGTTTGGCCATTTTGGAGCGCGAAGACCATTTATCTCTCCTAGTTGGTCTGATCCACCGTTATAGTTACGTAAAGGGTACTCACCTGCCAGCCACTCTTCGATATCGTAAAGGGTATCTATAGGAATTGAGCTAGAAAAAGTGGCAGGTTGTTGCATGATATTCTCGGGTACCTGCATGTCGACATATGCTGCGACTCCAAGCGCTTCGCCTGCATTTCTGATTAAAGGCTGCATAATTGACCCATCGTATTGTACCCAATTAAACCAAGAGGTAGTCCAAATATGCGGGTAGTTTACTGGTGCTTCTATTGGATTATAGTTGTCAGGCCTATCCATGTTGTCTGCAAACACTTTATTTCCAATGCGATTTAACGCATCAAGTCGAGTGAAGCCCTCGGTAACATTGATAGTATCCTGACTCTTGGCAAGCTTGCTGACTGTATCGGTTAGCGCACTTTTAAGCTTTGCTTTGCTAACAACATTGTAGTTACTGCCTAATACTTTCTTTGCAAAACGCTCAAAGCGGCTGTCGAATGGTGCTAACTTACTCGACAAGACGGTTTGGCCTATGGCAGCTCCCAGAGATTTAGTTAGCAAGCCCAGATCGGTCATTGCTGGTCCACCATCAACAACGTAGCGAATATCGTTATAGGTAAATTGTCCGGTGTGGCAAGCTGTGCAAGTAAAGCCAACCGCAGTAGCTGAGCGATCTAAACCAGGCATAGGAATACTGGCTGTTTTTGCCAGTCCTAAGGGCAATTGTAATTTGGTGCTGTCCAACTCTGTTGAAGGATTTAGATTTATAAAACCAAGCCGGTAAATGTATTCAGATAAAAAGGCCTTTTCTTGGCCAAAAAGAATAAACCAAGGAGTATTTTTCGGCGCTTCAAGGGCTACCAACCACTCATAAGGAATGGGCAGCGTCGCTGTTCCCTGGGATGCATGGTAAGGCCACTCATCATTGTAGTTTTCGATACTAGGCCAACCTGATTGATTAATGAACTTAGTTTCTAAGTGCTCATATTTAGGGAGTTTTGGTGGTGTTAAACCATAGTTGAGTTCGCTTAGAGCCGTTACGGTGCGAAACACGACAACTAAAATAGCGATAGCAATTAACGTGGATACAATCCAAGGCCATTTCTTTCGAAGCCAGCCAAGTATTAACGGGTAATCTCTGGACATAATATTCTCTGACGGTATTTGAATGTTGTTAATATTTTTGCATAACTTGTTAATTGCAAAAATTACATGGGATTACACTAGGACTGTGAAAGCGAAAAGCTGTGATAAAAAGGTGATTGATAAACAGTGATTTAGGTGAGCAGTTGATTTAAAAGACGTACTTGGGTGTTAAATCAAGTCTGCGAGGTTGTTGGGGTGAGGAGTCATTTATCAAACTTTGTGCGTGAATGTTGGCTCACAAACCTAACAGGGTAAACCTTGCAAAGGACTATTTGTACAGATTTTGTTGCCCATTGGTGTTTTTAAGTTTCAAAGCCTCTTAACAAGAACGCAGCTAACCTAAAAGGCGCAGGGCATATCTGCTGTACAATGATGTTGGGACCGATATTGGCTGTATTTCTTTTACTTTGAACATTTGTTCTATAAAAATTCATTTTTAATTTCATTTTTTTAACTAAGCTTAATCCTTAAGGTTTAATTTAAGGGGGTTCTTATGGACACATCTTCGTTTGATCCGCAAAAAGTAATGGACTTAGTCACTGAGCATGTCGTTAATTTCGCACCGAAACTGGCGCTTGCAATTATTACCTTGATAGTGGGTCTTTGGCTTATTTCGCTTGTTGGTAACGCAATAGACTACTTACTAGAAAAGAAAGACTTCAATATCTCATTGAGAAAATGGCTCAGTAGTGTCGCTACTGTGTTACTCAAAGCGTGTTTGTTTATATCAGTGATCTCTATGTTAGGTGTTAAAACGACTTCATTTATTGCCATTTTGGGCGCGGCGGGGCTTGCTGTGGGCTTAGCACTACAAGGAAGCCTTTCCAATTTTGCCGGTGGTGTATTGATACTCATTTTTAAACCCTTTCAGGTTGGTGACTATATTGTTGCGCAGGGTGAAGAGGGGGTGGTTGAGGCTATTGATGTATTTTGCACTTTTTTAGTCACTTTAGACAATCGCCGTATTATTCTACCTAACGGGCCTTTAGCAAGTGAGCAAGTTAACAATGTGACACATGAACCCATTCGACGAGTCGATTTGTCTGTTGGGATCAGTTACAACAACAGTGTTGATGAAGCTGAGCGCGCTATATTGGAGATGGCGAAGTGTGACGAGAGAATACTTAATGAGCCAGCCCCCTTTGTTGGTGTGGTGGGGTATGGCGACAATTCAATTGATTTGACGATATGGGTTTGGTGCAAAACTGACGATTACTGGGATGTGTATTTTGCTACCAATAGAGCCATCAAACCAGCGCTAGACAAAGCCAATATTTCCATTCCTTTCCCTCAAAGAGATGTACATATTATTGATAAAAGTGCCTAGAACAAAAAGATAACATAGTGGGAACGCACTGTTCCCACTACACTGTGCATTTAAAAGTTATATCTAACAGTTACAAAATGATTCTCGTATACATCTACGTTTCGGTAAGTTGCGCTGATAGTAAAGTCATTAGTAATGTCATAAGCTAATTCAAATTGATAGACAAGTTCATTCTTATCGTCGGCTTCTTTAATGCGTTGATAACCAAGACCTGCGCTGGCTCTAAGGTTATCTAAAAGAGCAATGTGGTAATTTGCTTCGATACCGTAAGTGCTTGAATGGTATTGCGAGCCGTAGCTCCATTGATCATGCAAAGGTGAGCGTTCTTCTCCATGAGTTTCTGAAAAATCAATCGTTTGCTCTATAAAAGTATCATTATCCATATTAATGCGGCCAATTGAGCCAACAAATTCTAACAATGCATTGTTTTCTAAGGGAATAATATAGGCTGTGTTTATATTCCACTGTGCAATGTCATTGTTAAATTCCAGATGTGTTGAATAAGTTCCATTGCTATATTTTTCGACACTAGATTTAGCCATATCTTTTGAAGTATCTAAATATTGCGCAGAGATAACCCAGTTTTCGCTAAGCTGTTTGCTCGCTTCTACTGTAAATCCATTTAAGCTGACATCGCCATCTTCTTCTTTAAGCTTAAATTTGGCGTAGCCTGCGCCAACGTAATCAAAATTAAATGTGTCGCTAGCAAATGTTGCTGTTGAAATTAGAGCACTTGATAATGCTAAGGCAAGTAATTTCATTTCCTTCCTTATAGGTGTTGTTTGAATCGGAACGAATCATACTGTTTATTACGCCTATGTAAAGCGCTAACGATAAAGTTAAAAAGTTTATTATTATTTTTATTATTCAATGGCCTATCGTTAATTTTATATTCATAAAACTGCTTATTTATTTGCCAGCTAAGTAACCCCTATAAACTGACTTATTTATGAAAAGTCTCGCTTTTATACTGTAGTTAGACCAAAAAACATATGTCGAAGGACTAAATTGAGACTCGGATGGCCGATTTTGCAGCGAAAGCGATTGGCACTAGAGGTCAACAAGGTACGGTTTGTGCACTTGGCAAAATGCATGGTCAAGTTAGTGACTAGGTTATAGGTACAATGGGAAATAAATAAGCCAGTATCGGAAAATATTCTTTAAATCATGATTATATTATGCGCTTCAACATCTCTGGTGCATGTCTCAAGGACTGAGTCAATTGAGGCAATAATAGTCATTGCGTCAGAGAGCTATATTGATAATTGCGTCTAGATGACAGGGTAAAAAATGAAACTAGAGAATGTTGTTTTTGAAGACATTGAAATAGGCCAGAGTGCAATGCGTATTCGGCAGGTGCAATTGAGTGATATCCAAGACTTAAGCATACTGTCTGAAGAGGAAAGTCTTGATAATTTTGCAAAAGAATATGCTAGCAATATGGCTTTTCAGGGTGCTGTCGTACAGGGAGCTTGGACCGCTGCGCAGATCACCGCGGTAATAAGCGCTCAACTTCCGGGGCCTGGAGCGGTTTACCTCTCACAAGATCTAAAATTTGCTTTACCTGTTGTAGTAGGAGATGTAATCACCACAAAAGTAACTGTAATTGACAAAGATTTTCAACATGGTTCATTGATCATCGATTGCCAATGTAGCAATCAAAGAAAAGAAGAGGTTGTGTTTGGTATTGCAACGGTTCTCGCTCCTACTGAAAAGGTCTGTATTGAAATAAGCTCCACCAAGCAAAAAGAACTAAATAGCGCGTGTTAACTCATTTTTGAGGGTATTTTTCAATTTAAAAGCAAGTAGATTAATGAGATTTTTACAATAAAAACCAGCAATGTGAAGCCGTTGTATTATATTTTTAGAACTGTATACCAAAGGTATGGATATACCAGTAGGTTGATATGTTTGCACAGCTTAAAATATCGAGTCGGCTTGGTTTGGGTTTTTGTGTGTTATTGCTCTTGTTTAGTTGTGCAGTTTTAGTGTCTGTTCAGGCACTTAATACTGCAGCTGATGGGTTTAAAGAGTACCGCTCATTAGCAAGAAACACCAATAACGCAGGGCGCGTTCAAGCAAATTTACTTACGATTAGAATCGCTGCGCTTCATTATATCAATACAGGCAGCCAGACAGCTCTACAAGAAGAGCGCACACGAATGGCAACGCTGAATGAACTATTGGCGAATGCTCACCATGATGCAACTAGCAATGAACAAATACAAACTTTCATAGATGTGGAAAATCTCGCAACACAATACGCCAATACGTTTTCGAAAGTTGAAGAAAAAATTGCACAGCGCAATGAAATTGTACACAACAGCTTGAACAAAATGGGGCCTTTGATGGAGCAAGATTTGTCTCGGGTATTACTTAGCGCGCGCCAAGACAATGACATGGAGGCCGCATTTTACGCGTCTTTGGCACTTCGAAGTTTATTGTTAGTGAGGCTACACGTGATCAAATTTTTGGATAGCAATGACAGTGAGGATGTTGAGCAAGTTAACAGAGAGTACAGCGTATTTTTAGGAAACCTCAAAGAATTAGATGAACAGTTGCAAAATGAGATACGGCGGCGACATTTTGTCAACGTGCGCAGTCTTGCACCTAGGTATATGAGCCGCTTTACAGAACTCGTTGATGTTATTAATAAACGTAATGCCCTCAAAAGAGAGCGATTAGATGTTATAGGCCAACAAGCAGCACGTAAAATTGAATCTTTAAAATTGAATATTAAAGATAAGCAGGATGAATTAGGACCGATACTACAAAAAGACAACAGGGTATCTCAAAACTTTGTGATCTGGGTAAGTGTGTTTAGTCTTTTAGCTGCAATTTTATTGGCTGTTATTATTTCTCGTTCTATCACGGGGCCGATAAATGAGGCTGTTTCCATTGCAAATGCGTTGGCACAAGGCCATTTGCACTTCAAGAGAAAAGTAACCGGTAATAGCGAGACTGCCAGGTTAATACGTGCGTTAAAAGGCATGGCTAAGCAGTTTAAAACAGTCGTATTCGAGGTGAAGCAAAGTGCAACGGCACTCGAGCAATTCTCCTCGTTAGTTATTCGCACAGCAAAAGAAATGGAGTCCACTGCGATGTCTCAAGAGCAAAGTGTCGCGGACACAAAGCAAGCCGTGACCTCTATTAGCGAATCAATCAAAGCGAATAGTGAATATGCGCTTGCCACGGAGCAGGTCGCAATTAATACGACACAGGAAGCAAACGATGGGGGACAAAAGGTGAAAACAACGATAGACGCAATGAAGACCATTGCCGAGCAAGTGAAGATCATCGATGAGATTGCCTATCAAACAAATTTACTCGCTTTGAACGCGACTATTGAAGCGTCTCGCGCAGGAGTGCACGGTAAAGGGTTTGCTGTTGTAGCAAGTGAAGTCCGTAAGCTGGCTGAGCGCTGTCAAAATGCATCGGAGCGAATTGGCAAAACCGCTGTCAATAGCGTTAGCTTAGCTGAAAATGCAGGTAAACAGTTGGAGACCATCATCCCCGCAGCCAATAAAACATCTCATTTTGTGCAAAACATTATGTCTATTTCGAAGCAGCAAGAAACGGGGCTCAATCAAATTAATCAAACTGTTGAAGCTGTTGATGCAACAACAAAGCGTTCGACGCAGGCCAGTAACGACTTGTCTAATTCAGTCAAAGAGGTTGTTGAATTGTCTATGAGGCTGCGTACATCCGCGTCATTTTTTAAATTATCATAATAAATCAAAGCGGCTAAAGGCAGCGTGCTTTGCAGCAACGCTACCAACTTCAGTTATTTCTGTGCACTCAATGCAACTATTTTGCTCGTGTTGCTATTACGGTCATTCACAGTAATAAACAGTTCGCCTGATGGTGCGGTGATAACGTCCCTAATTCGACCAAGTCCTTTCAGAATTATCTCATCTTCAATAACTTGGTTGTCCTTGATTCTTATTCGATGCAGTTGTTTTTTTGCAAGGCTGCCAACAAAAAGGTCTCCCTGCCAGTGTTTAAACTGACTCCCTGTATAAAAGTTCATGCCTGCAACAGCAATGGAAGGCGTCCATTGGTGAACGGGCAATTGCATACCTGGTAGTTCCGTATGAGGTGTAATAGGCGAGCCGTCATAGTTCATACCAAATGTAGTCTTTGGCCATCCGTAGTTTACGCCCTTGCTGATCAAGTTGAGTTCATCACCTCCTCTAGGACCATGCTCAGTTGACCAAATTTGGTTGGTTTTAGGGTGTTTAACTAAACCTTGTGGGTTGCGGTTACCATAGGTCCAGATTGTTTTGAGACTATCTTTTTTGTTGTAAAAAGGATTGTCTTTTGGAATTCGACCATCTTTATAAATACGGTGAACTTTACCATTTTGGGTTGTCAGATCTTGCGCATCATCCTGATGACCTTCGTCTCCGTTGGTAAAATAGAGGTATTCTCTATCAATGGCAAAACGCGAACCAAAGTGCCAGCCACGGTTTTTATGTGTGTGTTTTGGCGCTTCAAATAAGGTTTGTTGTTCTGCCCATTGGCCGTTTTTTATTTTTCCGCGAACAATGGCTGTGATCCCGATGTCACGCCCCGCCTTGTTTTGGCCGGTTTTTTTACTGTAGGACAGATATATCCAGCCGTTTTTTTCATAATCAGGGTCAGGAAGCACATCGAGCATGCCACCTTGTCCGCGATGCCAGACTGTGGGCGTATTTTTGATTTGTGTGCGATTGCCTTTGGCGTCAACACGCCATAATTCGCCTTGGCGAAGTGTATATATCAAGCTTCCATCAGGTAAAAAGTCCATAGCCCAAATAATACCTTTGCTTGAAAGTACTTCTCGAGTATTAACATTGTGACGGTTTGTTTTGAATTGTTTGCTTAAAGTGGGCGCTTTTAGTTTTGCGGTGTCGGCATTATAACTTGTTTCACGAATATACACGACTAAGGTTCGAATAGTTTGCTCAGACAAGGTATGCCCAAAAGCAGGCATTCCGCGATCGAGTAGCCCATTTTTTATGGCGTTTGCTAAAGCTTTATCTGAGCCATCAGTAAGCCACTGCGTATCGAGCAGCGAGCCAGCCATAGCCCCTTGTAACTGAGCACCGTGGCAAGATGCACAGTTATTTTTAAATATGTCCTCGACATTTTCCTTAGCCGAGGCTTGATGAGTTACGACGCTTAGCGCCGTCAAGATACTTGCTACAGAGTTGATAGTTTTCATTTTTATACGCGCGTTTTTTACTCACAACCAAAAGAGTATAAAGGGAAAGTGAAAATATAGTACGTTTTATTCGATGAGTCGGCGGTAAATTTGTAACGTTAAATAACAGTAGAGAATACGTTTATTACCTATATTGAGACTAAGAGGATTGTCTGGTAGTGTAACGTGGAGGTTAAAAAGTAAACAAAAGGAAATTAAAAATGAAACTTAAATTGAAAAAAAGAAACTTCAAACAACTTACACAGCTTAATAACGAGCTCGAAAAACAAAACACACCAAATGTGGCAGGTGGCCGTGCTCACTCAGATTTTGGTTGTGATATTACTGGCAAAAAATGTCCTGCGACTTTGACTTGCCGCGCTTGTGGCTCACGTCGTTGCTAGTATTGCGAAAGACGCCATATTGGCGTCTTCATCTGATCAGTTTCTAAAAATCTGATACACGCATTAACGTATCTCGGGCTGCCGAAAACTTCTCTGGGTGCGCATCTCGTAGCCTTGTTAATGAATCCAGTGTCATAACTTGTGCACTGCCATCGTATGCATTCTCGGTTCCAAACAGCAATGTACTTTCAAATGGTGGCAAGTTGAAATTGAGACCATGCAATTTTGCAATGCAATCAGTATTTGGTTGTTGCCATATATTGTTCAGAAAGCTTTGCATTACATCAACTCCGCAGTTATTGCCTGTATTTGTATCAGCAGGGGATTCAAAGATCACGGCATGTGGGATTTGTGGGAATTCAACGTAACGCTGGTTTATGTTGGTAAAAGTCCGCATAAAGTCGTGAGCGTAACTATGCGGCGTTTGTGGATCTAAATCACCATTGAGCATGAGTGTCGGGATGTAATGGTGAACGTCAGTATAGGTAAACTGACTACGATATTTGTTTCCCCATACCGCCTTTTGAATATAGCGGCTGTACAGCAGTGCTTTAGGAATACAAGATACCGCATCTTTGCAGTAGTTGAGGCGCGCCTCAAGGGATCTATGTTCTTGGCTTATCTCGTTGTGAACAATGAGGCTGGACAATACCTGAGAGAAGTCGTTTTTTGGTTTGGGCTGCAACTCAAGTAGTTTACGACCAGTACCTTCAAAAATAAATTGATGTAGGTTATCAAGGGCAATAACATCGTCACTATTACACCTCGCTAGTCGATAATAAGTCGGCATCAGCGCGCCTTCTACAGAGCGCATCATGAGTAATGTGGATAGCGCTTGCAATGAATCTTGATTGAACTTGGTTTGCGGACAGTGGGAATTTGAATAAACCTTATTTAACAATGTTTTGACCGTATGCTCTGAATCATTGCCAAGTTTGCTTTGACACAAGGGATCAGCGTTACAGTATTCAGCCAATCCGCTAAATATATAATTAAAGTTCTCATCCCAGAGATCCAAGCTAAACCCTTTCGATGGTACGATGGAATCTAAAATAATCGCTTGGGCACCCTGCGGTGCTACTTGAGTAAAGCGTTGCGCCCAAAGCGTTCCATATGATGCGCCATAAACGTAGCTAGGCAACCAGTTTGTTGCTCGGCTTTTGTCGATAGAGTAGGCTAAGTCTTGTGCAGCACCTGTGGTATTAAAGTGAAATAAATCGTCACCCCATTTCTGATGGAGTGCGTCATAACACGACTGTTGATATTGTTGGTAGTCGCCACCAGGCTTGTTTGGACACTCTAAATGTGTTGACCAGCCCACACCGCGGTGTTCAAGGATGTATAAATCATAATCTTGTGTGTATTGGGCAAGTGTTGTGTCGTAGTGCTGGGCGTAAAAGCTTGCGGAATAACCAGGCCCACCTTGTAAAAACCAAATTTGGCCTTTGGGTTGGTTACTTTTTGCTGGATATTTTGAGACCAAAATATCTATTTGTTTGTCATTTGGTTTGTCCCAGTTAACTGGGACTTTCGCGAAGGAACAGAGATTGCGCTTATCTGGGGTGGTAAAAGAGCTGGGGCATTCGCCCCAATTAAAATTCACATAACGATTATACTCGGAGGCGTTTGAGTGTGCAGCAGCCTGTGAGTATCCAAATACCGATAAGCACAAAAGTGCCAATTTTACCTTATACATGTGTCATCCTTTTATTTTCTATAAAGAGAGTTTCGATTGACGTTGAAATAAACTCGATGCATATATAAATGTATATTTTTTGTGAAAATAACACTGGAGCTTAATTAACTTGCACTAGCATGACCGAAGTGGTGTAACGAGTTCTTTGAAGCAGGAGCTAGGCCCTTAACGTTTGATGATTTTAAAAGTTATATTGTTCAGATACTTGGTTTAACAGCCATAGGAAGAAAACGGCGCTCGATTAGAGCTCGATAATGGTTGCGAATAACTCTAATAGGCTAACTGAGTATCAAATTTAAAATTTTAGTTATTTGAGCTGGGCTGGCGATGAGCTCATAAAAATGTACTTAGTCTTAAATATTACTTTTTCTTTACCCTATTACTTACACACTCTTCTATGCTCGCGGTATAAGACATAGCATGTCAAATATTAGTCATCTGACATGGATAAATGCTCAAGAATAAATAAATTAATAATATTAGCGATTTCAAACATTAAAGTTATTTTTTCGTTGACTTTAGGTGATTGGGATACCTAATATGGGTCCTTGTTGAGGCTTAGTGCCACAGCAAAATCTGGGCAATAAAAATAATAACAAGCCCTTAATATCAAGTAGCCTTCAGTATGAGGATGCTTGGCGTCCCAACTAAGAAGAAGAATAAGGGACAAACCAACTTGACCAGTATGGCAACTCCAAGGCGGGGTTGCCATAGTTTTTCTTGTTGGCTGTTCATTTTACTAGTGATCTTTCCCAAAGTTTCTCCATCCACGTCTATTTTTACCTAGCAAAACTGACATATTTACATGCTTGAATAACTACACTGTTTGTTTTTTCGGGCAATGATCGTGGACGCACTCAACCTTAAGCCAGTGATCTTGACACATTCAAATAAATTAGAGAATGCTTATGAACTTGTAGATGACTTTCCTTATGAGCATAACGGTAAAGTTCGTTGGGTACCCAAGTTTTTCCAATATGATGGCGCAAGTATTCCTACTCTGGCCTATCACATGGTAGGGACCCCGTTTAATCCTAGATATATGAAAGCGGCGTTAGTCCACGATTGGCTTTATCATACCCATGAGATAGAGAGAGCAGCAGCAGATGAGCTATTTTATTCCATGTTGTGTGAATCTGGTGTCGGTGACGCTAAAGCTAAAATAATGCGCTTGGCGGTAGAATTATTTGGCAGGTGGTATTGGCATAACGACGATGCAGACCAAGCTTATAAAAAAGAGCTAGAAGAGTTGATACGACAAGACGGCAGGAACCCGAGCGTATATGGATTGTAGTGATTCAGTCAGATCAGCACTCAATTTAGTGTGCTGACCAAGAGATTGCAATAAATTGAGAGGCTTAGCTAGTCATTTACTTTGTTTGGGTTTACTTGTTTTAAATGTAAAAACACTAAACCAATAATACCCGTCATGGCCATACCTGATAAAATAAATGGATCCATGGCAATGTGCTCATGAAATTTAAAAGTACCTGCTGAGATTTTCTTCCAGCCCATAAAGTGCTGATTTGCAGCAACCACCGCACCAAAAAAACCAATAACAAGCGCTGCGTATTTGGAGATCCAGTGAGATGCACTGGGAAGGATCAACAGTAACCCTAAAAGACCAATGGCAGTCCGTTGTGTTCTACAATAAGGGCAAACATAGACGACGCCAGTTAGTTCAACAGTCCAAGCGACAATGCTGATCAAAATCGCTGCCAAAGCGACAAATTTGCTGTATTTGATATATGTTTCTAGTTGCAAAGGTGCCATTTAAATACCTATAAATAAAAATGAAAGTCGTAAATAGCGTTACATTGTAACATTAGTATGGGGGGCGTGGTAATTTTTCTATCTTATGCTTGTTACTTTGCAATATAAAATTCCGATCAATCTTAAACTTTTCTTAAAATCAGAGCTTCGAAGTATTTGATGCGAATCTTTTGTGAGGATTAAGTCATCTGGCTAAGATGCTGCTTGTATTCAATATGCGCTTGATAAATAGGACGTTGACCTCGCTATGAGGTCGGTTTCTTTGTATAAGGTCAGAGATATATCTGACCTTAACAGCCATCGAATTAGTTATTATTTATATAGCAAATCACTAATTCGTCTTTAGGGTTATCTCTTGTGTCTTCTACTAAATATTTTGCTTCAATGCTATTTTGGCATCTACACATATCATAGTGGCTAGTTAGGTAGGGGCGGCCATATTCATCTTTGTCTGTTTTTGTAATGCTACAAGTTGGTTCTCTCCAACGGTCATCCCAGCCACTTTTACCAAAAGCAACAATTTTAATCTTATTTGATAATAGTTTAGCGTTTAACTCTTCACTATTTGCTGAAGCGTTGAATGCACACAATGCCATAAGACAGGTAATTAGTTTTTTCATTATTCATCCTTAATAGTTTGTTATATAGAGCTTGTGCTCTATTGGTGGGGTATTCTATTCTCAAAGAATGTATTGGCAAGCTTTTTTTTATTTTTCTGGGCGAGCTTTACTCGTCCCATATTGTTATGTTTATAACTGAGACTCTCTGAATGTTATTGATGTGAATTATAATTAAGGAGGGGGCTAACAATAGAAAAACACTGCGTGACCTACAAGGAGCCTTTAAGTCTAGTGATATTGTGTCTTGTAGGTTTGCGGAGATCGTGATTGCGCAGAATGGGTTTGTTGTGATCTTGTTTAGAGATCCCAGGTATGCTCAAGGAAAAACGGTTGCTCATGGGTGAGGCAACTCTTTGTTGTGGTTATTAGGGCATGCAGATGATACACCGAGCGACGAAGGTACATATTGTTAATTGTACTAGGGTAAAGTTTTTAATTACATAAAAACAATGGCTTAAGGGTAGTTTTTGTGAATGAAGAAGAAGGTGACAAAGACCAGAAAATGTTTACTATAAATCAGCGTTCGCCCATGATGAATCAGTTAGGTGATTTGTCCGGGCTTGATGTGTAGACTAAATTGTTCGCACGTGTAATACTTTGTAATAGTTGAGCTACAAGGACTTTTATATAGTTATTAGCGTTAAATAACTTGCAATAAAGATGTGCTATGGACCATAAATTGATCGAACAAATTGAATACGAAGAACGCGATACTGAAGCGCGTAAGTATACCGAATCAAAAAAGCACTATATCAATGCGACTTTGCTTTTGGATGAAGATGTATCATCTGTAGAAGATCGGACGAGGCTTTTAACCCAGTTAAATTTATATCGCCATTCCGCTTCTATCGAGATAGAAGAGGTCGCTGAGGGCGTATTTAATATGCGCTTTGCCTTACTAAACTGAATGAGACATTCAGCTGTTTGAGTGTATAGAGTTTGTTGCCAATAAAAGGTAATGACTGAGGTTATATTGCTTGGAATAGGGTATAACGACGTACATTACTAGCTACCTTTCCTCGACCTAAGTCTAGAAGCTGGTTAAGTATACTAAAGTGTAAATTGATTATTTACATTTTAGGTATTTGGCTTTAGATTAATACTTAAACAATAACAATTAAAAATACATCCAGCAGCTATCATATTCAAAATTGTTAAACAACTGTGATATCGGTGTGAAGCCTCTTTAATGCCAATATCAGCGCTCTGATGTGGAAAATTTTGTCGATCATTATCGAGCTGAATATTGAGGACGGCGGCTGCATGAGTAGGGAATTACGATGCAAGATGGTCAATACAGTATTTACTATAAAGATAAACTAGACGCGTCATGCGGCAAGCTTCGAGCTGACGTTGAGGCGAACTATATTTTACGTATCAAACAAGTAGAACCTGGTTATTTGCAAATAGCATTTATGAAGGGCTTCGAGCAATTCCTCATTGCCAGTTGTCACCCTACTATTGAAATTCCCTCACTGCCGATTCAAGGTGATGAAAAAGTTGAATTTACGGTTATAAATGATGCCCAATATGGCATGTGTATATCGCAAAATAGCCTACCGGACAAAGATCTTCTGCATATCTTGGATATCGCATCTAAAGCTGGTGGGTGTTCAACAGAGAGCGTGTTTCAGCTAATACAGACACACATTATCAGAGATCTCTCTATCATTCTTTTACAAGAACTAGAAAATAAGCACGAACTTAAGGAAGGCGAGCGGATACTGGAGAAAAACTCAAACCGAGTAAAACTTCGTAAGGTAGAGTTGAGCGACACCGGTGTTAGCGTATCAACATTAGACATGAAACGGATATTAGACGATGCTTTAGGTGATCACTTCGATTCATTGTTAGAAGATCAATGGTCAGCAATTCGAAGCGAAAAAAGCTATCAAAATACTGGGATTCATTTTACTTGCCATGAATTGGATAAACAGGGTGAATTAAGCTGCTATGAGCAGGTTTTTCACACTAGTACGCCATCACAAGATAAGCAAATTGCCAGAAAAATCATAAAAATTGACTGAATAAACATCTTCACTTTTTATTTTTTGTGATTCATTTACAATTCTCCTTAACTTATTGAGTCAAGGAGATAAAACATGTGGCTAACAAGTGGAACAATAGAGGGTGAAGTTGTATTACTAGAGCCTATTGCGCGTTCACACTGTGAAGATCTCATTGCCGCCGTAAATGACGGACAAAATTGGCGACTTTGGTATGCGTCAGTACCTTCCCCTGAAGATATGCATGCTTATGTTGATAAAGCACTAGCTGGTATGGAACTTGGCGAAATAGCCTACGTAGTCAAAACCAAACATGACAATAAAATAGTGGGCACTACTCGATTCTATGATGTCAAAGAAAACCATCGAAGGGCGTCGATTGGCTATACTTGGTACTCGAATTCGGTCAGAAGAACTGCTGTTAATACAGAATGTAAATACTTACTGATGTCTCATCTTTTTGACACATGCAATGCGATGTCATTAGAGTTTAAAACCCACTTTTTTAATCAGGCTTCTCGAGCCGCCATAGAAAGACTGGGTGCTAAATTAGACGGCGTACTAAGGAGTCATCAGATTATGTCAGATGGTTCAATTCGAGACACCGCTGTTTATTCAATACTCGCCCACGAATGGCCAGCCGTTAAAAATAACCTACTGGCAAAATTAGGAAAATATTAAGCCGATATGAGCAGTTAGTTGTTTATATCGACTAACTGCAACCTTAGATTTTTGCTTAGTCCCTAGCTGTACGTTTTACCCGCCTCAACCCTTACCAACCAACTCTAAATTCTGGATTACTGCCAGTCAATGTAAACACGAGCCAAGTTAACATTGTCAAAGTGGCTGACATAAAAAATAACCTCACCGATTAAAGGTGGTTATCAAGCAGTGGGCTTGTCTCTTTTTGAAGATTAAGAGGATTTTTGGGGTACACTTGAGTGCCAAATAAACAAATAAACTTGCGTTTTTATCAAAAATGCTATTGACATAATATGTCACAGCGTGCAAACCTAAGTACGTAACTCATACAAACAAACAGGCTTTATTAGCTAAATAAATGCCAATTTGACATAAGGAATCTGTTACATGGAATTAAATGAGCTTTCTATTAAACTCTCGCAATATGAAACTGAAGGTGCCAGTTTTGAGTCGTTTTTTATCAACAATGTTGGACAAGAAGTCCTACAGGTAATCGTTGATGGAAACGATGAGCTTCCTATTTTTGTAACACGTACAGAAGAGCAAGTATTGTGTATTTGTTACTTGTTTACAGAGCAAGAAATAAGTGCTGACAAACACGCAGAGCTAAACGATACGTTATTACGCTTGAACGTGCCCATGCCCCTTAGTGCATTCGCTAAAATTGACAACAAATACGCAATTTTTGGCGCGCTTTCTACCAACTCTACCTTAGAACAATTAGGCCATGAAATTGTCACCTTGTCTGCCAATTCAATTGATGCTTTGGACGCGATAAGTGATTATTTGACTGAATAACAAGGAGTATTGAATATGAGTATTTTAAAGAAGTTGTTTACTGCGGTAAAAGGCGGTGTGAATGAAGTGGGTGAAGGTATTGTAGATGCGAATGCTATTCGAATTTTTGAACAAGAGATCAGAGATGCACAGGATGCTTTGAGTGAGGCCAAGCGTAGTCTAACAGAAGTGATGGCCAAAGAAATACAAACCTCACGTGCTATTAAAGCGTTAGAAGATGATATCGCCAAGCATGAAACCTATGCAACACAGGCACTGGATAAGGATGAAGAGTCACTCGCTCTTGAAATCGCGGGAAAAATTGCCGAGCTTGAACAAGAAAAATCAGAGCAGCAACAAATACTCAATACATTTTCTGCTAATGTCGCAAAGTTAAAAGAGCAAATTAAACAAGCAGAAAAAACCATCGTTGAAAACCAGCGTCAATTAAGCATGGTTAAAACAACAGAAAGTGTGCAAAAAGCTACGATGGCCGTCAACGATACAATGACTTCTGGTGACTCAGCAATGGCATCAGCAAAACAGTCATTGGAGCGCATAAAACAGCGCCAAATGGACAGGCAAGATCAGTTAGACGCTGCGCAGCAACTCGCTGATGAAAGTAACGATAAATCTCTACATGACAAGATGCGTGAAGCGGGTATCGGGGAAGATGCTAGCAAAGGTGCCGACGTCCTAGCCCGAATTCGCGCAAAACAAAATAAGTAACACGGATGAGTGATAATAAACATACTTGGCAAAAGCAAGAGAAGGCGGTTCGAGCAACGCAACTTGCTTTTGACCTCAGCTCTGAAGTGCAAAAATTTATTAAAAAAAGTGCAATTGACGAAGAGTTGACACCGTCTGACATGATAAGGCGCATTTTAGGATTGGAAGTTAAATCAAAAAAGACCCGTCAGAGGTTAAGTTTCAATCTAAGTGATGAAGAGATTGCACTTTTAGCACATCGTTTTGAGATCCCTGATGCTGACAAGCGTGTAGTAAAGCAAAAAGTCGCCGATTTACTGATTCAACACGTAAAAGATGCTAATGGTTAAACCTTAAAGCGCACTTGCGGTTGAATGGCCCTTAATGCATAGGAATATTTAATATTATGGACTTTCTCAATACTATTTTTACTTTCCCAACAGTGGTTTTCACCACCTTGTTACTCATCGTCATCGGCTTTTGGTTAATCGCACTGCTTGGATTTGCAGACATTGATATGCTTGAAGGAGATGTTGAGATAGAGGCTGATGGTGGTGGTGACTCCATTATGCAAATGGGCTTTGGTGGTGTACCTCTGACTATATCAATTAGCTTAGTTGTACTGCTCAGTTGGATAGCAAGTTTTTATGCGCATCAACTGTTTGCATACGCACTTGGCGATGGAGTTATGTTCTACCTTTTAGGTGGCGCGATGATGCTGGGATGTTTTGTTGTATCGATCCCGTTAACAGCCATGTTAGTTAGGCCTTTAAGACGCTTTTTTGACAGCAAAGAAACCGCCTCTAAGAATGATTTTATCGGTTTGGAGTGCGTGATTGCGACAAGTAAAGTGAATACACAATTTGGTCAAGCAAAAGTGCAATTTCAAGGAACAGAGCAGCTAATAGAAGTGCGTTCAGAGGACGAGGGCATGTTTTCCTTAGGTGATACAGGCTTATTGATTGAGCATGATGTGGCTAAAAATAGCTATCTCATTGTCGAGAAGCCTTGGTAGTACCTCATCAAGAACACAATACATCATTAACAATTAACACATAAACAACGGCCAAGATAACTTAGTTTTATATGGCACAAAATCGCTGTGGCAGCTCTACTTGAAAACAACATTAAGCCATGGCTTGGAATAATCATATTAGTTAGGAACACACATGGAATTTTTAGATAATCTCGGACCTATTTTAACAATCGTTGGCGTATCTATCGGTGTTATATTTGCGATTATTTTAATCATCGGTAAGTTTTATCGAAAAGTGGATCAAGGGCATGCGCTCATAATTAACAAAATGAAGAATGAGCCGGACGTAACCACAACAGGTGGGATAGTTTACCCCGTCATTCATAAAATGGAAGTTATGGATATCTCAACCAAGCGCATGGTTTTAGAGCGCAGAGAAAACAGTGGCCTTATCTGTAAGGATAATATTCGTGCCGATATCGCCATTACTTTTTATATCCGTGTAAATGAAAATAAGCAGGACATCTTGCGCGTTGCTAAACAAGTTGGCTGTGCCCGCGCGTCACAACCTGAAACACTACAAGAGTTATTTGAAGCTAAGTTCTCAGAAGCCCTTAAAACTGTGGGTAAACAAATGAATTTTGAAGAACTGTTTACTCATCGCAACCAGTTTAGAGATGCAATTAAAGAAGTGATTGGTCAAGATTTATCAGGTTACACGCTCGAAGACGTGGCGATTGACTACCTTGAGCAAACATCAATTCACAAGCTAGATGAAAACAACATATTAGATGCTGAAGGTATTCGACGTATCACGGAGAAAACCGCAGAGCAGAATGTGCAAACGAACCAGCTAAAGTGTGATGAACAAGCGCAGATTGAGATCCAAAATCAAGCAGCACTTGAAAAATCTTTAGAGATTGAACGCCAAAAAGAAGATGCAAAAGCGAAGCAACAACGCGAAATCGAAACTGTGCGAGCTAGAGAAACCGCAGAAGCTGAACGGGTAAAACAAGAAGAGCGTATGAAGGCGGAAGATGCTCGCTTAAAAGCGGATGAAGCCATTGAAATTGCAGAACAAAACAAACAGCGTGAAATAGATATTGCCGAGCAAAACCGTCTGCGCGTGCTTGCCATTGAAGAAGAAAAAGTATCGCGCTCTCGTGAAATTGAAGTGATTGAACGGGAGAAAGAAACTGAAATCATGCGCATCAATAAAGAAAAAGCATTGGAAGTGGAGCGCAAAGAAATCGCAGAAGTACAGCGAGATCGCGTTGCGGTAGAAAAAACCGTTGCCGAAGAGCAGGAACGCATTAAAGATGTTCAAACGCTAGCAGCCGCGGAACGTGAAAAAGAAGCGATTGTGATCAAGGCCAAAGCGGAAGCAGAAGAAGCGCTGGTGAAGGATATTGAAGCAGCTAAAGCACAGGAGCAAGCGTCAGAATTTAAAGCACGCGAGCTAGAAAAAATGGCGGAAGCCGAGCTGCGTATAGCGAATCAAACTGCGGAGTCGAAAAAGGTATTAGCAGAAGCTGAGCGCGCTGAAAAAGCAGCAGCTGGCCTTGCTGAAGCGGAAGTGATCAAAGCCAAAGCGCAAGCGAATGCGCAACAGGGTGAAACAGAAGCGCAAGTACTACAGCAAAAACTGGCAGCTGAAGCGCAAGGTAAACGTGATATCGGATTTGCTGAGGCAGAAGTGCAATCTGCGATGGCTGAGGCAATTGAAAAGCAAGGGGAAGCAGAAGCATCGACACTTGAGCGTCGTATGTCAGCTGAAGCAAAAGGTCTTGAAGAAAAGCTTGAAGCACTCAATGCGATGGACCAGTCAGCAAGAGATTACGAAAGCTTTACGCTTCAACTTAATCAGCAAAAAGAGCTTACGTTGGCCAAGCTGGATACAGAAAAAGACATTGCCGCGCATCAATCTGAAATTCTGGCTAAGACGCTGGGCAATGCAGACATTAACATCATGGGGGGCGACGGCCAGTTCTTCAACCAATTTATGAAAGCGATCACGCTCGGAAAATCTATTGATGGATTAGTGGGAGAAAGCGATACGGTTCAAACTTTGTTTAAAGATCATCTAAACGGCGACAGAAATATCATGGATGATCTTAAAGGAGTGCTAAGTGGTGCAAACGCATCGTCAGAGACCATGAAAAACGTAGCTATGAGCAAGTTTTTCAGCCAGTTAGGCAATAGTAGTGATGCTGAGAAGCAACAGCTTTTAAACTTGTTAGGCAGTACGCTTAACGGCAATGCAAAACAAGTAGAGTCAAACGAGCAAAGCTAACAGCGTTATTACAAGACTATGAATGCACGCAGGTCGGGCGTGCATTCAGCGTACCTTTCTATTTACCCTCCATGAACCACAGGACAGTAGACTATGGCGGACTCTGAAAATAATGTCGCACTAGAGCAGGGATCATATGATCTGATCAAGCGTCGTTTGAGTAACTCTGGTGCTCAGTTACGCAAAGACATCGATTTACTAAATCAAAACCGAATAGAGACCTTTGGCAGTACTGAAATTAAAGTCAAAGGGCGTGCTAGGGTAAGAACTGAACATAATTGCATACCACGAGATATTGTACTGATCGGCGACAAGCTGATATTTGCCTACAATGTGTTTTTAGGACTCAAAAAAAACACACAGGTAGGTGATGTATTTACCGTACAAAAGCTCGTAAACCAAGATGATCATTACGAGGTAGAACCTTACCCAAACGAAACAAAGTTCTTAACCAATGAGCGGTTCTTAAGAGATTTTGACGAACTCTATACCTATTACAAAGAATCAAAACTGCAACACTTATTTCAACAAAACGGCAAGCTTTATGCGTTGTTTCAAATAGGCGATAAACTGTCCGATGTTCGCGTGTTTCGCTGGGAAATCGCGGCAGACAATACCTTAGATTATATTGATAATCGTGGTGAACGCGATTTAAATCGTGACCAAGATTATGACTTTGAATGGATTAAAACTGATCGTAGTGACCATGTAGAGGGGCGCCATCCCCATGTTAATATTCTCGACAAGGTATTTGTAGAGGCGGTCGGTGGCGACCTTACTATTAAGGTTGAAAATAACACCGAAAGTGGCGAAGGGATATACGCAGAACCTGTCGATGACAAAAACCAGTCGTTGGCGGATTGCAGCGTTGAATATGCCCAGCTAGGCGAAATTATTCTACTTAAGGTGCTGCCTTATAGAGAAAAGGTATGGCGCTACTTTATTTTCAACTGTGTAACTGAAAACGTGGTCCGCCAAGATGCAATTGCGGATGCATGTGTTCAACTACCCGATGATCACGGTATCATATTCCCAGGCGGTTATTATTTGCAATCAGGGCAAACTCGCTCTTTTGAAGACCACATTGACAACCTCGAATTCCACAAACAAATTAAATCCCCCAATGGTGAAGATGTTTTATACGTCTTTTATGAACCAAGTGAAGGGCGCTATGCGCTATTTGCTTATAACCTGATCGAAAAGAACCTCCAAAACCCAATATATTGTCATGGATATGGGGTATACAACGACGGACTCACCATCACCTTTAAAGCTGAAAAAGAAGAAGCTCAGCGAGTCCACCCAATTCAAGTGTGGGACAGTCCGTTTTGTTCGGCAGAATTTGCAGCGAATGCACCAACACCAACCAGCATGTTGGGTAAAATTGGCAATCCAGATCTGGTACGTGGTATTTCAGATTTATACAGTGTTTGCAAAGCGATCAGTGAGCAAAACCCAAATATCTCTCACTATGAAAGTCTTATATCGCTAACGCGCAGCATTTTAGATCGCTACCATTGGCTAAATGAGCCGGACTTTTCCCCTCTTAATGCTCAACTGCACGAAATATTTGAAACCTCTGAGCAAGTGTTGGACGAATTTGAAAAAGTCAGTCAAATTCAGGAAACTGCGAAAAAAGCTTTAGTGGATATTAACGCTGAATTTAAGTCGGCAACCAAAGATATTCGACCGGACGCTTTTAAACTCACAACCGAGTTTGTCACAGGCTTAGAGTCACTTAAGCTTTTAAAAGGTAAAATCATCAGCCTTGAAGAAGTAAAGTATATTGACGTCGAAGGGCTTACCGCATTACAAGCCCAGCTAGATGAATTGTTCTTAAACTTGAGTCAAGCAACAGCACAATTTTTGCAAAAAGATACAGCGCTAGCACCTTATCAAAGCAAGTTAAATGAGTTGACAGCGCTGAGTGAAAAAAGCGAGAGCGTTAGTGAACTCAACGGTTTTTTGAAAGAGCTGGATACACTCGGAAGTGAACTGGACTTGCTCAATCATACGATGCTTGATCTGGAAATTGACGATAGTCGGATCAGAACGCAAATTCTTGAAGATGTCAGTGGCGTGTATGGTTTGGTTAATCGCGCTAAAGCCAGCATTGAAATTCGCCGTAAAAGTTTGGGCAGTGTTGAAGCGAAAGCGGAATTTGCGGCGCGTTTTAAACTCTTTAGCCAAAGTATCACCAGCAGTTTAAATAATGCTCGTACACCAGAGCAATGCGATGAGCAGCTATCAAGATTACTTATTCAGCTTGAAGAGCTTGAATCTCAGTTTAGCGAGTATGACGAATATCTTGCGGAGATCATGGCCAAACGCGATGATGTATACGAAAGTTTTGAGGCGCATAAGCAGCAGCTGATAGAAGAGAGGCAGCGCAGAGCACTCAATCTAGCCAATGCCGCAGAACGCATTTTACAAGGGGTGACTAGGCGTTCGCAAAACTTCTCCGAAATAGATGAAATCAACAGCTATTTTGCGTCAGATCCGATGATAAGTAAGCTGCGGGGGCTGACCCAAGAACTCAAAGAGCTTGGTGATGGGATCAAGGCGGATGATATTCAAGCTAAGCTCAAAGCATGCAAAGACCAAGGTGTCCGTTCACTGCGAGACAAGCAGGATATCTATAGCGATGGTGGCAATTCGGTCAAAATCGGCAAACACAGTTTTGGTGTCAACAAGCAGCTGTTAGATCTCACCTTGCTACCTCGTGATGAGGATCTGATGTTTCATCTCACTGGCACTGAGTACTTTGAGCCAGTACAAGAGCAAAGTATTCGTGACACGCTTTTGTCATATCGACCTTATTGGCAACAAAATGTAGTTTCTGAAAATACCGATATTTACCGTGGTGAATTCTTAGCTGCACAGGTGTTGAGTGCGGCAAATGACCCGTTAAATGCTCTGACGCATAGCCAGCTTGAACAAGCGATTGCCGACGAAACATTGCTCTTATTGGTGCAAAAGTTTGCAGAGCCGAGATACCAAGAGGGCTATGAAAAAGGCATTCATGATCATGATGCGACCTTAATACTGCAAAATTTACTGGCTCAAAAGCAGGCACTTGGTTTATTGATTTATCCAACGTCAGCGCGTGTTGTTGCGCAATTATTTGCAAGTCAATGCGATACTCGAATTTTGGTTCAGTGGTCTGAGCAAGCTAAGCAAGCACAATTAATGGAAACGGTATTGGGAGATACGCGCTTCAAGGCCCAATTAGCAGGGCAATTAAGTGATGAAATAACAGGGTTTGCGCAATCTAGTTTAAGTCGCTATTTACCATATGTATCAGCTTTATCGGGACAATTGAGCGCAGAGTATTTAATTAAAGAGCTCGCGCAAAGCAAAAAAGAGCTCAGCTTTGTGATGTCTAGCAAAGTCAAAAAAGTTGCTGAGCAGTTCAATAGTATGGCGAGAAGCAAAGGTTTTTCGGCGTCTTTGCAAGATACGCTAGGCGCCCTTGAACATCTACAAGACAAAGCCATCATGATGGTTAGTTGGTTGAATGCTTATGGGCAACAGCAAAATGATGAAGTAAGTGCTGATTTACTGATTGATGCGGCAAACGTTGTATTATTGCAGCAGCTGAATCAGACGCAATTTGAACCTCAAGATATCACGGTTTCAAATCAGGTGACTGGATTGCTAGGTCAACATACCCGTATCAATGAGCAAACTTTAACGCTTGACTACGCTGAGTTCTTTGCTCGGACGCAGACGTATTTGTCTACACATGTAAGTGGATTTAGTCATTATCACGAGATCAAATCGGAGATCTTGGCAGAGCAAAAAGAGCGATTACAATTGGATGAGTTTAAGCCTAAACCCTTGAGTTCCTTTGTTCGAAACCAGTTGATTGATAAAGTCTACTTTCCAATTATTGGTGACAACCTTGCAAAGCAAATAGGCGCGTCAGGCAATAACAAACGCACAGACTTAATGGGGATGTTACTGCTAATTTCTCCCCCAGGTTATGGTAAAACGACTTTAATTGAATATGTCGCAAATCGCTTGGGTCTAACCTTTGTGAAAGTGAATTGTCCGTCAATTGGCCATGATCAGGTGTCTTTAGATCCCGGGCAAGCGATGAATGCAACCGCTGCAAAAGAGATCGAAAAAATCAACCAGAGCTTCGAAATGGGCAACAACGTGATGTTGTATTTGGATGATATTCAACATACCAATCCAGAGTTTTTGCAAAAGTTTATTTCCCTCTGTGACGGATCAAGGCGAATTGATGGGGTATGGAACGGCCGCAGTAAAACCTACGATTTAAGAGGCAAAAAATTTGCAGTTGTAATGGCCGGTAACCCATATACTGAATCGGGTGAGAGCTTTAAAATACCAGACATGTTGGCCAACCGTGCCGATATATACAATTTGGGTGATACCTTATCTGGGTGTGAGCAAGAGTTTGCGATGAGCTTCATTGAAAACGCCTTGACTTCCAATGCAGTGCTTGCGCCATTAGCCAATCGCAATATGCAAGACCTGTATAAATTGGTCCGCATTGCCGAGGGAGAAGATATCTCACTGAATGAACTTGAGCACAATTATTCTCAAGCTCAAGCAAATGAACTTGTTTCCGTGTTGCAAAAGCTGATCCAGATCCGAAACACTGTATTAAAAGTGAATGCTCAATATATTGCGTCGGCTGCACAAGATGATGACTATCGTGTTGAGCCGCCATTTAAGTTACAAGGTAGCTATCGCAATATGAACAAAATGGCAGAGAAAGTTGTTGCGGCGATGAATGATGAGGAATTAGAAAACCTTATTCAAGATCATTACCGAGGAGAGGCGCAAACCCTAAGTAAAGGCAGTGAGGAAAACTTACTTAAACTGGCGCAACTTCGCAACACGCTTTGTGAGCAAGAAGCCAAACGTTGGCAGCAAATTTTAGATGACTATGCGCTACTCAATAGAGCAAATGATGCAGGTAGTCCTGTTTTACTCGCGGTTGAGCAGCTAGGTGAGTTGAATGAGTCGTTAACCAGTATCGCGTCGAAACTAGACAAAGACCAGCTGAGCCACAATTACTCAGCGCTATTAGAGAAGTTAAACGGCGCAGTTGGTGAGCAAGATACAAATGGCAGTCTACAAGCGCTTGCAAAGGTGATTGAGCACAGTGCACAACAGTCTCCGCTCACTTCATCATTTGCACAACTCTCAGCGCAGTTAGCAGAGCAACATCAGCAGAAACTAACGCAAAGCGACATGCATAATGCACGTGATGCAGATACAAATGAAGCGCTGACAAGCAAAGTAAGCCAAGCCATAAACCAATTGACCGAGTCTTTAAATAATGAACATCTGCAAAGATCTGAACAGGTTCAGCTAGCTACTATAAATGCCGATAACTCGCTTAAATCTCAACAAGATTTGAAAACTGCGTTATCAGAAGAGTTGCAGCAAGTTACAGAAGCTCTGAACCGCCAGCGTGATAGCCATATGCGCTCCACAGAGCACAGCACGCAACTACAACTCGAAGCGATGTCAGATCAACGTACCGAGCTTACTAAACTGGCTTTAGAACTGGCCAACGTAAACAATGCGCTGACTCAGCAAAACTTAACTCAAGAAGAGTTTGTAGCGCAACAAGCAACTAGGCAGCAGGCTTTGGCTGAAGGGCTTACACAGAAATTGACAGATTTAGCAGAGTCAATTAAGGAGCAAAGATCAGCAGAGCACAATAGTAAACAGTCAGCGCTGCTTGCAGATATTAACAGCGCCTTGAAAGCGATTGCAGACAAGCCTGATACTGCTGGTGCACTTGCGGATCTGAATCTCAATATTCAACAAGGGCAAAGTAGCTTAGCTCATCAGTTGAGCACAGCGATTGAAGCAGGGCAGAGCCAAGTTATCGCGCAATTCAGTGCTAAAAATAATACTGAGCAATGCACGACACCCAGTGAAGAGGTCGCACTCGCTTTGAGTGAGTTAGTAAGCAGCACTTTACCTGAATTGATGAAGCATGCTGAAAAATCGAGTGATATTGATCCAAACTTGGGTCGAAAAGTTGATGTTATTTTAGAGCGTCTGGCACGCATTGAAAGCCTGCCAGCAAAAGCTCAGGGGTCATCACAAAATAGCGATAATCCATATATGCTATAAACTTGCTTAATTACCACACCTTTTAAAAGCGATGCTATTAAGCATCGCTTTTAATTTCTTGATAAACACGGTTAGAGAAACAAAGTTTCACTACTTTATTGCTGAGTGCTTGAGTAGTTAACAAAGCAACAAGCGCCGCATTGGAATGGAGTGGATTTCTACATGGATATCCATCAGTTAGACATATCACTCATGATGAGAAAATGAAATGACGCGGATATAGATAATATGAGCTTGATAGGTAAGATTATTTAATTGCTTTTTACTTTATTTAATTTTTATATTTAGGTTTTACCTAAATGGAATCTTAAAATTAAGAAAGGGGTTATGGGTGGTTGAATTAGTCCGCGTTAAATTCTTATCTAAAATATAAAAAATTCAACTTATATTTTCTACACTTTGAAAGTGGGTGCAATCCCGTTTTGGAATACTGTGAGGTAAATATCCAGATCAAAGTCGCTACTTAAATACGACTTCGCGTTATTGATGGTGTTTTTTGAACAAATATATCATATAGGGCGTTTACAATTAACGCCCTTTACTTTTCATATAAGCTTACTAGATTTCTCCAACCGCTTCGCAGGTCACGACACCTTTTCTGTATGCTGGTGGGTAAGTAACTCTAAAACATTGAGTGACGCGTACATTACGTACATTGGGGTAGCGACGTTTCAAATTGAGTATTGCTCCCCCTCTGGCGGTGTCATAATTTAAATGTTCTGCTCCACCCCAAGCACTTACTGTAGTAGCTGAATGTGCGGAATAACTAGTGATTGCAACGACCACACTTACAATCGTAGAAAGCATCATTTTTTTCATTTTCACTGTCCTTGTTTGTCTATTATTTGTTCAGCTGTAACTATACTGCAACTATGTTTAAGGTCAATATAGACCTTAGTATTTAACGAATGTCATTTACCTATACAGTATTGAGTATGTTTTTTTGAGATAAAGCCATACATTATTATTTTATTTTTTGAAATTACTATATTTTTTCTTGGCTAGATTCTTGTCTTTCCTTTTGCATTTTTTATTATATAAAATAATGCTAAAGCAATTTCTATATAGTTTGTTCGAGCCCTATGAATATTTTTTTATTTAATAAATTGCATCAGACTTACATAGACATTAACAATGTCTAAAAGGCGTGTAAAACGTGGGCTGTATGATAATTATAATTGAAGTCTATATACGAATGTGAAGGTTGTAGGCATTGTAATTCGTTTATGTGCGAGCCTAAAACACTTTTAAAATTTAATGCTTACCCTACATTGAAGCACTTGTAATTCCTAACTACACTCGTAATTTGCCAATAGAATATTGATTGTTCTGATCACAAAGGGAATGATATATGCGTATTTTTAACAATCTTAAACTCCGCTGGAAGTTGCTTTCAATTGCTTTAATCCCCTTGGTGTTTATGGTTGCATTGGCAATAGATAAAGTATTTGAAAGTCAGCAGCTTGAGCGAGAAAATGCCAAGCTATTACTGCTGACCCAGTTATCTGTACTGGCCAATGAATTTGTCCATGAAATGCAAAAAGAGCGCGGAGCAACTGCCGGGTTTTTGGGTAGTAAAGGCGCTAAGTTCTCTGACGTGTTACCCAAGCAAAGAGAAGACACGGACAAAGCTGCCAGCCGTTTAAGCAATTTTTTAAAAGAGTTTAATGTAAATCAGTTTGATAGTGAATTCGCCACTCAACTAAACAGTGCACTTGCAATGAAAAAGCAACTGGGAGGTGTGCGTGAACAGATCAGCAGTTTCTCTATATCGACAAGCGAGGCTATTGGCTATTACACGCGATCTAATGGTGCTTTTTTGTCAACGATAACTTTTTTGGCAAAATTGAGTACACAAAGTGATATTGTGAATGCGGCGACCGCTTACCGTAACTTTTTAAACAGTAAAGAGCGAGCTGGTGTTGAGCGTGCGGTGTTTACCGCCGTTTTTGCAGAAAACAGATTTAAGTCAGGGCAGTATGAGAAGCTCAGAAACTTGATAACGGTTCAGGACACTTACATGGAAGTGTTTTTAAGTCTGGCTTCGCAAGACAATAAAGGATTTTACCTCGCTACTATGGAGAATGAGGCTGTGGCTGAAACGCAAAAGATGCGTGATACTGCATTTGCCAAAGTGAATGAGGGCAATTTTGGCATAGATGCGGCTTACTGGTTTAAGATGCAAACAGCGAAGATAAATTTGTTGAAAACGGTTTCAGATAAGTTGTCTGGCAACCTTGCCACGCTGTCAAACAAGTCATTGGATCAAGCTAGCCAAGATGTTTTTTTTGCTGTTGTACTTATGGTTGTGTCTCTATCGCTGACACTGGGTTTTGTATTTTTTGTACTGCAACGGATCACATCCCCCATCAATAACGCTGTGAATATTGCTCAAGAGATTTCGAAAGGAAATTTAGAAAATAAAATCAATGCGGACACCAAAGATGAATCTGGTCAATTACTTGAAGCGTTGGGTGGTATGCAGTCTAGCTTGCTTAAGTCGCGACGAGAGCTGCAAGAAAGAATGGAGTTAGAGCGTACTCAAGCTGCTGAAAATAACCGATTGAAGCAGGCATTAGATAATGTTTCAGCGAATGTGATGGTTGCCGATGAGCGAAATACCATTATTTACCAAAACAATGCCTCAAAGGCCTTATTTACAGAAAGCCAAACTGCAATTGAAGAATCACTCTCTGGCTTTAATGCGGAACATATTATCGGATCGGATGCGAGCAAATTGCATCCCTCTCCGACGGCGTTGTCACAACAGTTGAGTAACTTGAGTCAAACGTTCAGCGAAGAGCTTAAATTGGGTCGAAAGTCCCTGATGTTGACCCTCAATCCCGTGATAAGCGAAGAGCAAAAAAAACTCGGGGTTGTATTAGAGTGGCAAGATCTTACTCAACAACGAGATGCTGAATCCCAGATCCAAAAAGTAATTAAAGCGGCAGCCAGAGGCGAGCTAAATACGCGTATTGATAGCGCTCATTTTGATGGGTTTATGAAAGTGCTTGCCGAGGGGATTAATGAGCTGTTAGAGGCTATAGTTGGCCCTTTGAAAAAAACCGCAGAAGCTGTACACCTCATCTCTAAAGGCGATGTGCCCGCATTGATAAACGAGCAATATCAGGGAGATTTTGCGTTACTTAAAAACAATTTGAATACCTGTATTGAAGTTGTTGGCTTGTTGATAAAAGATGTAAACGGCTTGGCAAATGCAGCTGTGGCTGGTGACTTGAAAAAACGAGTAGACCTGACTCAGCACAATGGAGACTTCCGGAAAATTGTTACTGGTGTCAATGACATGATGGATGCGATGGTCGGGCCATTGACGAAAGCGGCCAACGTCGTAGAAGCCATATCACGCGGGGATATTCCCGGGCACATTACCGAGCAATATAATGGTGACTTTGAATTGCTCAAGAAAAACCTCAACACCTGTATTGATGCGGTGGGTCAATTGATTGATGATGCAAATTCGCTTGCAGACGCGGCGAGCAATGGCGATTTGGCAGCCAGAGCAGACACCTCAAAACATCAGGGCGATTTTCAAGAGATCATTACTGGCGTGAATACCTTGTTAGAGGCTGTTGTTGCACCGATGGATGAGTGTAAGTCGGTCATGACGCAGGTAGCAAAGGGGGATTTATCGCAGCAAATGGGCGATGTCTACGCTGGTGACTTTGCTTTACTGAGTCAGTCAATCAATACAAGCCTAAACAGGCTCTCTTCAGTAGTCGAACAAGTAATGGCAAGTGCAAATCAAACGGATAACTCTTCGAATGATTTGTCCAGTGCGGTGGTAAACTTGAGTCAAAGAACTGAGCAACAGGCAACGGCGCTAGAAAAAACTCGTTCTCTGATGGGAGAGCTTACTGAGTCTGTAGTCAGTAGCGCTGACAAAGCACAAAATGCAAATCAACTCTCAGCTGATACCCAAATGCAGGCTGAAAGCGGCTTCAAAGTTGTTGGTGATGCCGTAGATAGTATGAATGAAATTAACCAAGCCAGTGAACGGATCACTGACATCATAGGTGTGATTGATGAAATTGCTTTCCAAACCAATTTATTAGCACTTAATGCAGCGGTTGAAGCCGCGAGAGCGGGCAAACAAGGTAAGGGGTTTGCTGTGGTTGCAGGGGAAGTAAGAGCCCTAGCGCAGCGCTCTGCAACAGCAGCTAAAGAAATAAAAGAGTTGATCCGTGCTAACGTAGATAAGATTTCTGTAGGGACGCAGTTAGTTAATCAATCAGGAGATACACTGAGCCAAATTGTTAATGCGGCACAGAGCGCCAGCGAAATGATAGCTGAAATTGCAACTATTTCTGACCAGCAAAACAGCGCGATCAAGCAAGTTAATCAGGCGATTTTACAAATGGAAGAAATGACGCAGCAAAATGCCGCGATGGCTGAGGAAGCGTCTGCGACCGCCGTATCAATGTCTGAACAAGCTGGAGAAATGAAGCGAAAACTAAGTGGTTTTACAACCAAAGTAAATGAAGTGACTGCACAAAACCTAATTAGTCACACGCACTGATTTGGGGCCGTAATTTCGATGGACAAGGAATTCAATCACAGCAGGCTAGGTTAGTGCCCGCAAACAGCTGGCACAATTGTCAGCGGTTGTTTTTTGAGGTTTAAACCTGCCGACAGTTGCGGTGTTAATTGAAGGTATATTTAAATGCATTTTCAATAGGTTTGGCTTGCCAAGTGTTCGGCTCAAAGTGAGGCTTGCGGTTTAGCAGCTGGCCTCACAGTAAAGTTTACACAAGCCCTTCAGACAATGCTTTATGCACTGAACCACCTGATGAGATTGCTCAGTGTTTTTTGAAAGAGGCTCATAGGCTTAATGATGAATCTATCAAAAACTAGCTCCTCAGGAGAGTTTTGAGCTTTGAGCACGCTGTTAAGAGCATAGAGGTGGTTGGCATGTAATTCTAATGGGGCCTCATCAGGTTGGAAAGTAGAGCCAATTGGGTAATAGAGTTTTGGTTTGTTTTTCATTTCAATATGGGCACCCAATATTGCTTTGACTTCATGGATTTTTGCAAATTTAGCGAGTTTATCAATACTGTTCTTATAGGATGCCCAATCTTTAATATAGATATAGCCAGGGTATAAGGTGTCACCCGTGAGAAGCCATTTGTTCTTTTCATCATATAAACTGATGCTTTCTTCTTGGTGGCCAGGTGTTGGTAGCACGGTTATCTGCCTATCACCTAAATCTATGGTTTTTTCACCATTTGGCCATTCGTCAAATTCAAAAAATGTGTGTAATGCTTGCTTTTCAGGATTGACTACAGTCACATTTTTCTGTCCCGAAAATGACCAGTCTCCTTGGAAATGATCGCTATGCCCATGAGAGTGGAGCACTAAAAGCTGTTTGCTTGAAAGATGTTTTTTACCAAACAGCTTTTCTAATTCTTGATACAAGTTGTAGGAAGAGTCTTGATCAAGCGCACCCGTATCTAGTACCAATACGGATTTCGTTCCAGCCAAAACGTAAATAAATGGGGCTTCGAAAGTTAAGCATTTATTTTGTCTGATTATAAAAGTACTTTCATCATGTTGATAAATATCGTGAGGTGCTTGCTGTGAGAGTGAGCAGTTTTTTGCGCCATGGTGCCAGTTAGGTTTACTTAGCACTGAACTTGTGAGCAGATCATTGCTCATTGGTTTGGCATCAACAAAGTGTGCTCCATGTGTGGAACACCCGGTTATCAAGAAAAGTATAACAAATGCGTAAGCTTTCATATTTGCTCCCTATGACAGAGAATTGCGATTTTTATAAATCTTCGCTTTCATCGGTTGTGTAATTCATTTAGTCGCTGTAAAAGAGGTTTGTCTATCAATGCTTGCTCAGCTAAACGTACTTTTGCCACAATGTCGCATTCTATCTGTTGATTTAACTCATTGAATACTTGAGACATGTTTTTTGTAAGAGGCTTTAATTTGACTGCTTCTTGTTTCCCCAGATCTGTTAAGTGAATCATTTTTGCTCGTTTGTCCATAGGGTTGGGTTTACGGCAAACCAAACCGAGACTTTCAAGTGTGTTGATTCTTTGCGTAGCCATTTGATGTGTTACCTCTAATGCTGACGCAAGTTCAGCTACTGTAACACCATGGTTTTGTTCAAGAAAATAGATGCTGGAAATAGCGGTACTAGGGGTGGTAACACCATAGCTTTCAGTAATTTTAGTCCCTTGCTCGCTGATTAAGTCTGACAATCGCCGGCAAAAGTGAGCCAAAAACGCATTGTCCAAGTTGTCAAAATAAGAACTCATTAAAGTACACTCAATTTATACAAGTGCTTGTACAATAACACGAGCATGAAATTATACAAGTACTTGTATAGATTGTTCGGATTTAAAGCAAGGTTTGTAATTGGCTGGGTGTCGGTTGGCTGGAGTACTTTGGTTGAAGTTCGCTGTTTGTCAGTTCAATGATTGATGTAAGTAGCCAAGGGGAATGACTTGAATCGTTATTTAATTCTCTCTCTAAATTTTTAAATAAGTCAGTGGCTTTTAGCTAGGAAAATTAAGTTATTAATAAACTTACACCATTATTGTTTTTTGGTGGCTTTATTTTACTTGTTATGTATAGTTTTTATAAAAATAACAACTGGCTCTAGCAGATGAAAGTCTATTTTATTTTCGCATTTCTTTTCTTTAATATTATAAACTTTGAGGCTCGAAGCCATGAGTTAAAATTAAAAAGTGACATTTTTTACGATGGTAAACCGCAAAAGGCAGCTATGGAGGCGCTTGCAGAGAGGTTGTTAAAAGTCAATAAGATCCAAAAGTTAGATGCAACGTCTTACTTTATTTTAAAACTAGCATCTAAAAGTGGGCTAGAGAGCAAAGCTGATATACAGAGTTTAGTCGAGAAAGCATCAACCGATACCAATGACAACAAAACCAAACTAGTCCCTTATTTATTGGCCATAAAAGCGCTAAAGAAGAATGCGGATACCAATCTTTCCCTCGCTAAAGCGCTAAAAATGGAGTTTCGGACTTCGTTTAAAACCCTCGATGATTTAAGTGCGAGTAAGGTAATTAATAGCTTTGTTCGTGACTTAAATAAGTCAGAAACAGCATATACCCGTGAGCTGAATAAACATAAAGGCAAAGACTTTATTTCTGTAGATGATGCTTCGGAGTTGGTGCTGGTTTACCAAGAATATCAGAATACATTACTTTGGGAGCCGGTAATTGACACACTGATAGCCGAAGACGACAACGCACGATATGTGATAGACAAGAAACTGCTTGTCAAAACACCAGAAGGCGCTCAAATTGCTGCCATGTATTATCGTCCGAAAGATAAAAAAAAGCCGATCCCAGCATTACTTCGTCACACGATTTACGTTAAGCCTAAGTGGGACATCTCTATTATAAGAGAGTCGGCCGCAAGAGGTTATATTGGGGCAGTTTCCTATACTCGTGGTAAAGCACATAGCCCAGAGGAAATTGTGCCATATTTGTATGAAGGTAGAGACGTTACTGCGGTGATTAATTGGCTCAGTGCCCAGTCTTGGAATGATGGCCAAGTAGGTATGTTTGGTGGTAGCTACGACGGATTTACACAGTGGGCAGCAGCCAAGTATATGCCTAAGGCATTGAAGACCATAGTGCCCTATGTAGCTGGTAGTCCAGGCAATAGTTTACCAATGGAAAATAACATATTTTTGCTAGTCAATTACGCTTGGCCATTCTACACCACCAATAATAAAACGCTTGATCATGTGGTTTATCGCGACAATGACAGGTGGCGATCGTTAAATGACAAATGGTATCAAAGTGGTCGCTCTTTCCGTGAGGTTGATAAGGTAGATGGCCAGCCTAACCCTTGGTTTCAGAGTTGGTTAGAACATCCTAGTTTTGATCAATATTGGCAAAGCCAGATCCCGTATAAACAAGATTTCGCCAAAGTAAATATCCCTGTATTTAGTATTGCTGGTTATTTTGATGATGGGCAGCGTGCTTCAATAAATTATATGAATGATCATTACAAATATAATCCACAAGCGCAGCACTACCTTTTGATTGGGCCTTATGACCATTTTGGTGCACAACGAGCAACGAAGAAAGCAATTTTGCGAGATTATACGATTGACCCAATTGCGCATTTCGATACGTTAGAGATTACTTATCAGTGGATGGATCACATATTTCGTGGCGCAAACAAACCAGCATTACTCAAAGATAGAGTTAACTACCAAGTAATGGGCAGCAATAAGTGGAAACATGCACCGTCTTTAAAAAAGGTTAGCAATGAAGAGCTTACACTCTACTTAAGTGAGGTAAAAGAAGGTAACAAATATGTTTTATCGCAGAAAAAACCCTCAAAGCCTGCGTATTTAACGCAACGAGTAGACTATGCGGATCGTACCACGATAAATAATGACTATTATCCGTATCCAATCGTAGACAAAAAGCCTGAAATGACCACGGGCTATGTATTTATGAGTGAACCTTTTGAGCAACCTATTGAAGTATCAGGAACTTTTTTTGGCAAAATAGATGCCACCATTAATAAGCGAGACATGGACTTTGGGGTTACTTTATATGAGGTTATGCCCGATGGGCGGCTGTTTCACTTGTCTTACTACTTGGGCCGCGCAAGTTACGCAAAAGACATGACGAAAAGAATATTACTAGAATCAGGTAAAGTTGAAACTCTGCCATTTACACGCACAGGGATGACAAGTCGAATGCTTAGTAGAGGAAGTCGATTATTGGTGACTCTTGATATCAATAAAAACGCCTATGCTCAAATAAACTATGGAACAGGAAAAAACGTTAGTGACGAAAATATTAGTGATGCAAAAGAACCTTTAAAAGTTTATTGGCATAATTCTAGTTATATTAAAGTGCCAATAGTTAGGTGAATAGTAAATTATATTTAAAGTGAGGTTGCAGATTTTTTCACTACTCCTCAATGGAATAAAAGGAAAGCTTTTAATTTTACTTCAATTTAACGCGGTTTATGTTCTAGGTTTTTCTATTGTTGGAATAAAATAATTGGCTGTTTCTTTCTTATTTTAAGTGTTTTATGATTTTGTTATAATCTTCTTAGTGTCATGATCTAAGCTAGGAAGTATGTAATGAAGCCAAAACTTTTTGTATTAAAGATGCCATTTGAAGATGGGCCGAACAAATCATGGATATGTTCTCACTGCGCCATGATAGAAGGGGCCTTACTGGTGAATAAACATTGGGAGTCGAAAGTAGACTTGCATCGCCTTGATTTCCCAAAGCCTCGAAAGATGCTCGTTGAGTTATTAGGTGAAGATAAACAGTGGCTACCAGTATTGGTGCTCCCAGATGGTGAGGCCATAACAGATCCCATAGAGATAATTAACTATCTTGCAAAAAAGTATGGCGGCGCAGCAGCACACCCATAACAATCGCATAAGCCGGCTACAACTTTGAGCTCAAAACTGAGCTTATATCTCAATCACGGATAGACTCGATTGAACCAAAGGTACAGTATTTAATTTGCGCATGGCTGTTATATTTAGTTTGTATTTATAAAAGGATTTTTTGATGGAGTATAATAGCCCACTTGGAAGTACCAAAGAAAATAAATTAATATCGTTATTGCAATTACCAAAAGGCTCAAGAGTTTTGGAGATAGGATGTGGCAATGGTCGATTTTTACATAAGATCCTCGAAACATATGAAAGCTGTGTTGTCGGTGTAGATATAGATGCTGCGTTGATCCAACAGGCGAATGACTTTGCAACAGGTCGCTTCAATACTCAAAGGTTTCAGTTTGTGTGTGAAGACATTACAAACTTGGAGAGTTCAGATTGTAATTATGATTTACTTGTATGTAACGGAGCCTCCCACGCCTTTGGTAATGATTCCGATGCACTCAGTACAATGGCTCGGTTTATAAAGCCAAGTGGAAGATTGCTGTTGGGTGAGTGTTTTTGGATGCAGCGACCAGATGAAGCCTATCTAAACTTTTTGGGCGTGCCTGAAAATTTCTATCAATCGCATCTTGATACCATAAAAACGGCACAAGCGCATGGTTTACAAGCTTTGTATGCGACGACTTGCAGTATGGAGGAGTGGGACAATTTTGAGTGGGGCCGAGTAATGCAAGCGCAAGCAGCTCTTAAGTCTTGTCCAAATGATGTAAGTATCAAAGCAAAGATTGAACAGTTAAATACTTGGATGGATGCGTATCTTAGGTGGGGAAGAGAAACCTTGGGGTATGGCTTTTATTTATTTGAGAAGGCGTCATAACTTTAACTCTGTCATTTGATGCCTTATAAAATAGCCACCTTTCGATAAATATAATAGCTTATTTTGCTACCTCACTTAGTATATTGCTACTAACGAGTAGAGAACGTGGCAATTTTCCGAGCTCGAACATGCTACTTCTTTATTTTCCAGTTGACTACTTTGCTGGTGAATTGGTAGTCAGATTGTATATGTATACTAGTTTAGAAGACTGTGAGAGCGCAGTAGCGGAATGCTTCTCAACTAAAAAATGGTGAGAGTGTATTGTTAAAGTCGAGATATGCTAAATTACCATTAATCAGCTAGAAGAGCATTGGCTGATAACTCGAATTTGCAAGCTGAGTTTAGCTGAGCAGATATAATTTTACTTCGGTATTATTGTAATATAATGGATTTTTCATCTCATCTGCGTTATTTTTGATTGCATATACTCTATATTAAAGACATAGATGTGATTTCTTCGGTTTTTTTACCTAAGGGATGAAGTTGAAAGCTTATTTTGTGTCAATCAAATTTACTGCTAGGTATGTTGCATTACTTACGTACATTGTCGGTTTGTTCTTTAGTGTGGGTGTTTATGCCGCAAATCGCATCGAAGGTGTACGACTGTGGTCCGCACCAGAAAGTACTAGAGTCGTTTTTGACTTAAAAGAAAAGCCTGATTACAAGTACTTTAGTTTAAAATCACCAAACAGATTAGTGATCGACTTTAGTGATAGTGACTCGCAAGTTAACTTTAAAAAGCTACTAAAGAATGATCAACGAATAAAAAAAATCCGTACAAGCAGCCCTAAAAACAAGCACACCAAGCGTATTGTATTGGAGTTAGAAAGCACCTTTAAATTGGTGGTTTTCCCCCTCGCTCCTACAGGGCAATATGGTCACCGTCTTGTTGTTGAATTACATGATCCTAAAAAACCAAAAAGAGTTATAAAACCAAAACAACCAGAAGAAAATAGAGATGTTGTTATTGCCATAGTGGCGGGGCATGGCGGAGATGATCCAGGATCAATTGGATACAGCGGAAGCTATGAAAAGCACGTCACATTGGCAATTGCCAAAAAACTCGCAGCTTTGCTTAATAAAAAGCAAGGTATTAAAGCCGTGTTAATAAGGACTGGAGATTATTTTGTACGCCACGATAAAAAGCCTCGGATGGCGCGTCAAAACCGGGCTGATCTGCTGATATCAATTCATGCTGATGCATTCACCTCCGCACAGCCAAATGGCGCTTCTGTTTTGGTGCAATCAGCCCGAAGAGCCAACTCTGAGTTTACTAAAGTGATTGCAAATCGAGAAAAAGAGTCTCAATTGCTTGGGGGGGCCGGTGAAACGATTAAAAATACTCAAGATGATAACTTAGCCGTTATTTTGGCTGATATGACGAAAGAGTTTACGACAAAAAGTAGCTATGAGTTCGCAACGTTTGTGCTCAAAGAAATGAAAAAGGTTACTAAGTTGCATAAACGCAAACCTGTAGGGTTAAGTCTGGCAGTATTGACCGCCCCCGATATTCCGTCAGTTTTAATCGAAACAGGGTTTATTTCTAACCCTAAAGACGAAAAAAACTTAAATGACCCTGCTCATCAGCAAAAACTGGCCAAGTCGATTACTCGCGCGATTGAAAACTATTTTAATCGTTACCCGCCAAAGGGCACTTTGATTGCAGCTAATAGTGCGCGCTCTCACAAAGTGAGTCGTGGCGAGTCTCTGTCGTTAATCGCACAGCGGTATCAGGTCTCTTTATCAAACTTAAAGAGGGCAAATGGATTGAGCTCTAACGTAATTAGAGTTGGCCAAATTTTGACGATCCCAAAATCAGCGCATTGATACACAGTGATATATTTTGTAGTATTTTCTTTAATATGATGGATTAAACACGTGATAGGTGAGGATATATGAAATTAGCATACCGACTACTGATCGCTTTTATATTATTGGTTGCTGCACTGAGTGCTTATAGCTATGGCAACGCAAATGGGGTGTTCGCATTTGTCATTTTAGGGGTTGTTTTTGAGGCGGCATTTTGGCTTCGATTATTCCCTAAAAAGGCCAAGAAGTCCGTTCCTTAAAATCCGCTTTGGGAATTAGCTTTATCTGCCTAACTGCCCAGAGGGTCTAGCAAGCTTTTTTGCCGCATTTGGATGTCGATATGTTTTTGGCATCAAAATCTGCTTTGGGGTGATACTCAATTAAGTTGCCATTTTTGTCGAGTTCATATTCACAACAGGCGTGAAAGACACTGTGCAATTCGGTACGCGCTTTTTGAACCTGTGACTTGAGTGTTGAGTAACTGAGTTCTAACTCTTGCGCAAGCTGCTTTTGCGATTTACCTTCCAACTCCACTTCATCTAGCAAGTGAGCGCTTTTTTCAGGCAAGGCTTGAATAAAAGGTTTGATGCATTTGGCCAGTTCAATTTTTACATTGCGCTGCTCAGATTCATACCACAGAGGCTGTGACTCAATTTGTTTCGCCAAGCCATTTTTTCGGTAGTAATCGATGACGGTATGATGCGCTATTTGAAATAACCAAGCTTTGATACTGCTTGGCTTGTTTAAGCTGTTCATCGCCAAGTGTGTTTTTAGAAGCACGTCTTGAAGTAAGTCGTCTACGTCCGCTGGGTTAGCGACTTTGCTGTGAAGAAAAGCTTTCAAGCTACTTCTATATTCATTCCAAATTTGCTCTGTGGTCATAGTTATCCTCATATTAACTGCAGTCAATGACTGCAGTTATACTAGCTTAGCAGCACGATGCCTTTTGTGTTCGAGGCGAAGACGGTTCAGATTCAACTATGTCAGCCAACGCAGTGGTCAGTGCAGCTTGTTGCTGTTGTTGATCCTTTCGTTCACTGTAGCGATCGACGAAAAACGGTTTGTTGTCTCTAGTGAGAAAAGTAAAGCGCATAAGCTCTTCCATAACATCGACCACTCTATCTCGAAAACCACTCGCTTTCATAGAGCCGTCTTCATTGAATTCATTGTAAGCTTTGGCAATGGACGATTGGTTCGGAATTGTGAGCATACGCATCCAACGTCCTAAAATACGCATATTATTGACCGCGTTAAAGCTTTGTGAACCGCCACTCACTTGCATGACCGCGAGTACTTTACCCTGTGTAGGTCTCACCGCCCCCATGGACAGTGGGATCCAGTCAATTTGGTTTTTTAGCACAGCGGACATATTTCCATGCAGCTCGGGAGATGTCCATACTTGTGCCTCAGACCAGTTCACTAAGTCTCTGAGTTCTTTTACTTTAGGGTGTTGTGCGCTGTCACCATTGTCAAATAAAGGCAAACCCTCGGGGTTAAAAAATTTCACATCTGCACCCATGTAGGTAAGTATATTGCCCGCTTCAATCGCTGCTTTCTTACTGATTGAATTAGCCCTTAGTGAGCCGTACAACATCAATACCCTTGGACTATGAAGACTGGGTTGTGTTTCAGGTGTTTGCAAGTTAAATGTTTGGGTCTCTAGGTATTTCATCTACGCCTCCTAAAATTAATTACACACGTAAGACGGGCAAAGAGAAAAAAAGACGACGATGGGTCAAAACTTTTTGATATTTTTTAATTTGGCTGTGCATCCTTAATAAAATGTGAGCAAAGAACTTCAATAAATTTAAAAGAGTGATATTGTGTTTTGTGATCTAGCAAGTCTTAAGTGGCGTAACAATTTAAAAAATATCAGAGTATAAAAGATGCAAGAACTGACAATCTTCTACGATGGAACCTGCCCTCTGTGTGTTAAGGAAATGGCGGCTTTGACTAAACGAGATAAATCGAATCGTATTTTAATTGTGGATATTTATAGCGAAGAATTTGAGCGTTATCCGGACATCGATCCAAACAAAGCGAATTCAATTTTGCACGCCTTGGATATGAACGGCAATTTGTTGCTTGGGTTAGATGTGACATACCATGCATGGCGCCTAGTTGGTATGGGGTGGATGTACGCCCCTTTACGCTGGCCTGTCGTTAAGCCCCTTGCTGATAAATTGTATTTGGCTTTTGCCAGTAATCGCTATCGAATTTCCTACTTATTGACGGGTAAATCGAGGTGCGATAGTGGTGTATGTCGGCGATAAAGCAACGGCTGTTGGAATAGTCAAATAATAAACCGTGTTATTGTCGTTTAAGCGTTTGATGATCGATAGGCTGACTGGGATGGTTCCAATTACCTTTTGCGCAGGGGCATAGGCGGCATAATAATCTACTTTGTGTACTATATTGTTTTATATCTATATGATTATTATTTATATATTTTGATTTAAGAAAAAAGTCACAGCTAACCCAAAGCCACCATGCTTTAATTTCATGACCTGTTTTTACTCAAAATGTGCCCATGAAAAATAAAGTACATTCTACACTCATAGCGTTGGTCGTCACCTTCATACTGCAAGGGTGTGCCACCGACTTATCAGATGGCAGCCCTCAAGCGCAAGCATTGCTTAAATGGCAGTTAGGGAAAATGTTGCCAACACCATTACAGGAAGTTTACCCAGCAGTGTTTAAAGGAAAAATTTATGTTGCAGGGGCTTTTGAACAGACTTCCTCTAACATGGCTACTTTGGCACACCTAGCCGCTTCGAATAATACCTATGTGTTTGACGATGCGCGTCAAGTGTGGCTGAGCGGCCCGTTGTTGCCTCAATCACGACATCATCTAGGGTTGATATCCAGCGGCGATGAGCTATATGCCATTGGCGGGTTTGATGCCACCAAAGCTAATGCATGGCAAGTGAAGTCATCTGTTTATGTTATGCGGGACGAAGGCGAAGCTTGGCAAGTCGGCCCCGAACTACCAATCCCCATGGGTGAATCCGTGTATGGGGCGCTTAACGGCCAGATCCATGTTGCTGGAGGGCGCACTATGGTGGACGGTAAATTGACTGATACCGATGCGCATTGGGTGTTAAAAAAGGGGCACTGGTCTCGTGCTGCGCCGTTACCAATTGCCAGTAATTCGGCTACGTCTGTAGTCATAAATGAGCAGTGGTATGTGATGGGGGGAAGAATAAACTCTCTCGATTTTAAAAATCTCGACAATCTTTGGCGATACGATCCTAAGGAAGACCGCTGGCAGAGTTTAGCGCCCATGCCACAGCCAAGTGCAGGATTGGCGAGCGCTGTAATTAATGGTCAGATTTATGTTTTTGGTGGTGAAGAGTACACCTATGTCAAAAACGGCCAGGGAAAGCGAGAAATGAAAACCCGCACATTTGACCAGATCTTCCGATATGATCCGGCCACACAGCGCTGGGCTACAGAGTCGCTAACTATGACATCGACACGTCATGGTTTGGGAGCGGTGAGCCTAGGTAATCAAATATACTTGCTTGGCGGCGCTATCAAAGCAGGTGCGACGGGGACGTCCGCTATTGTGGAGCGCCTCACTTTTTAGTTTTCAACACTTGCAGCCTATGGCTGCTGGTGGAGCTGTTCAGTTAACTCTTGAATTAGGCCTGCTCTGTCAGTGTGAACTCGTGACACCAACTGGTTGGGGATATTTGTTTCAGGTGCATGTTTGGCACTCCACATAATCATTTCTAGCATGATAGGCAGCATATCAACCCCAGCTTCGGTTAGCCGATATACTTTTTTTCTTTTGTCTTGTTCATCTTTCTGCTTATGTATCAGCCCCTCTTTTTCTAATTTTTCTAGCCGACTTGAGAGAATATTTGTCGCCATTTTTTCATCAGAATTTTGTAGCTCTGAGTAGCTGTGTTTACCGAAAAACATAAGGTCTCTAATGATCAACAAACTCCACTTGTCTCCCACATGGTCAAGAACATTAGAGATAGGGCAATCAGAACGTTTGGTCATGATAGGTCTCTTTGATAAATTTTGGTCCATGATAATTTACTTGCATTTTGCAATCAAATAATTTAACTTGCATTTTGAAAGTTAAATGTGAGTGGCGCTTTTAGATGTGTCACACGTAAATTGAGAGCAAATGATGAACAGCCCAAAAATAAACACAGACGCGCTACTTAGCCTACATTGGAATGAGCAAGAGACGAAAAACGCCAAAATTGTCGCAGAATTCGTACAATTACTGATGAACGATCACAGTTTTGAAAAGGTGATGACGCGTTTTGGTCAAGGTCCTTATAAGCAGCATAATCGCAACATGGCTGATGGCATTTCCGGAGTAATCGAAACACTGCGCGACTTTGTTAAACAGGCTCCTGAATTTAGCTATGAAATTAAACGTATGTTTGTTGACGGTGAGCAAGTAATTATTCACTCACATGCGACCTTGAAAGCGAAACATCGTGGCGATGATACAAAAGGCATGAATATTATAGACACTTGGACTGTGAGAGACGGTAAGCTCATTGAACATTGGGATGCAATTCAAGCTCTGGATGTTTCGATGCGTTTATATAACTTATTTATGGGTGGTAAAATAAAAAACAGCAATGGGGTGTTTTAATACCAAGCGGGCATTGTTGGGGAGCGCAGCAGATTAAGGGAAGCAACTGGTGCGCAACAACAGGTGGTTAGTTAATGTGGTTTGGTAAAATAGTCGAGTCACTTATCTTGAGTTGTTGGCAAGCCTGCCCGTAACCAAGCGCGTATTTTAATGTTGGGAATACCCGATATGCACTAATGCTGAATCCAAGCGTGATCAAGCCTGACTGGCCCCAGAGTTTAACGATACGTTCTCTAAGCAAATCAGCACCAGAGTCATGGGCTAAAACCAAATCTGTAAAGCGCATGGCAAGTGCCACTTCTTCAGAAACTTTGTCTTTTTGATTGCTGACGATGTATGTAATGGTTGTTTCATCTACGCCAGCTTCAAGTGCCATGTCAATAGCCAGCTGAATACAGGGGCCACAATCTTCACTGATCAGTGTGCGAATGCGTGCGGCAAACAATGGAGCCACTGGGACATGGGTCCGATGTGAAGACATGGTTGTAAAACCCCAGTATTTTAAAAAGGCAGGCAGATCCGCCGCTATGATGTCCTCCATGTAGCGCACATCGTATTGGTATTGGCTCTTCATGGCGAGTATTTGTTTATTAAGTAAATATTTAATCATGACTATCCCTTAACTTGTTTCGGAGTGAGAATGGTTCGGTTGCAGCTGATTTGTGCTGTTGCGAGATTTCAGTGGGATCAGAAAAGCGACTGTGCTCAGTGCAAATAAGGCACTACAGGTATAGAGCATTGAAGCGTAATTACCGGGTTCAATTAAAAGGGCGGCGAGCATTGGTCCAGACGCCATACCAACAGAAGCTGTGAGTGAGGCAATAGTTGAAAGGCGACCGCTTGGATCTAAATCGGCAGCGGTAGCGAATAAATACGATTGCACAGCGGGCCAAGTAAAAAACACCAAAGCTAAGGCCCCTATGTACATGGCGTGCGATAGAGCAGGTTGCAATAGCATGATGCAAGCAGTTGCGCATAGTAATGTTCCTAAAATTATGAGTGATTGCCTTTTAAGGAATCGCGATTTGAACATAGGCAACATAGCACCAATTAAACCTAATAAGCCGGTAATTGCGATATCGGTGTTGACTTGTTGTTGTCCAAAGTTGGCATGAATTCCTATTACGCCTACATAGGTATATAGCGCACTTGCAGCGCTAATATAAAGCAAGATTGTGAGCATCAAACGAACGGAGTGAGCAATTGATTTTATAGTTACTTGCAAGTGCGTGACCGCAACTATTGGGAACATATTGGATGAGATAAACAAGGTCATTAGTAATCCCACCAATACGATAGCCGCCATAATATGGAATACCGCAAAGTGATTGGTGATAGATTCAAGTAATGGCAAGCAATACATCACCAAGGCACCTACTATAAATTGGGTGAACAGTAAAAAGCCAAATGCGCGATCGCTGTTACCTAACTTTGCCAGCATAGAAAACGATACGCCCACGGCGAGACCGCCGGCCAATCCTGAGAAAAACCGGGTTACCAACATGGCATTCAACCCGTGGATGTTTGGGGTTGTAAGTTCTAGTATCAACAGAGGTATAAAAGAAGCTAGGAGTAACGGCTTCCAAGGTAAACGGCGAACAACAAAAATAGCTGTGGCTGTACCAAATAAAGCGCCGTACCCATTGAGTGAGACAATTTGTCCCGCTTCAGACTCCGAATAGCCGATGTTGCCAGCAAGGGCATTGACCAAGCCAGGCAAAAAATTAATGTATGACAGCCCAGACATGGTAATAAAAGCGAACACAATATATATCCAAATACTGTGTTGGCAAGGTTGTAGTGGGGTTGTGTTTTTCAAAGTTAAGTCTCCAAACTCGTCTGAAAGTGTGCTTCAAACAGTCTATGGTGGGAGAGAACCGTGAAAAATAACCATGTAATCCATACACCTGTGAATATAATTCACGAATCTTTGCTGTTATAGTAAAAAGTAGGAACCTGTTAAATGCGAAGAACATGGATAAACTTAGAGCATTGGAGTTGTTTATAGCCACGTGTGATAGTGGCAGCTTTGCCGCAGCCGCAACGATGTGTAATACCGACCCATCGACAGTGAGCAAAGCCATCAGCCGCTTGGAATCGCAGTTACACGTGACGCTTTTGCAGCGCTCTACTAGGCAACTCAGTATTACACAGGCTGGAAATCAGTATTTATCAACGGCTCGCAAATTACTGCAAGACTTATCGGCATGTGAAGGTGAACTTAGACATCTGAACGACTCACCGAGCGGGGTGTTGAAAATCAATTCTGCTGTTTGTTATGGGCACTTGTATTTGCGTCCAATCTTAGCTGCATTTTGCGAAAAGTATCCGGCCATTCAACTAGAGCTCCAAATCAACGATTTACACACAGATGTGATTGAAAGTGGGGTCGATATTGCGATCCGCACTGGGTATATTAAAGACAGCCGTTTGGTTGCCAAACGGCTCAGCCCAATGGACTTTTTTGTCTGCGCTTCGCCAAAATACCTGCAGCAACATGGGACCCCATGTTGCCAGCATGACTTTAACGCACACCAGTGGATTGGTTTTCGAATCAAAGAGACTCAACAACTTCAGCCAATATATTTGCCTGATGAGCAAGGTGAGTATCAATTATGTGATCTCGAATCTAGTCACATTACTGACGATGGTGAAATGATGGTATCAATGTGTGAAGATGGCTTAGGGTTTGCTCAATTACCTCACTTTCTTGCTAAAAGTGGACTTGAGAGCGGTAAACTGATCTCAATTTACCCTTACTTTAGGCCACCACAAGTTGATAATGGGGTTTTTGCCATTTACCCCAAACGCACCTATTTACCCACTAAAGTGCGCGTATTTATAGAGTTTTTAACCGAGGCCTTAGCGCAAAAAGGTGAAAGCGCATATCAAACATGGGCGGAGCATACTGTTGACCATCAAGTGAACGCTTAACCTCGTTTAATTGGGAGCGATATTGCGGCCCTTGCGCTATTTAGGTTTATATCTCATTCAGTAAGTAGTGAGCGGTATAAAGCGGTGACCAATTTTTGTAAGCGAATACCGCTCACGCTTTTATCAGTCTTGCTTGGGGAGTGGAAAAACTCGGTGACATATGCGAAAGAAAGCTGTGCATCCGGATCTGCAAAACCGATAGCCCCGCCCATCCCCATATGCCCAAAGGCATTTTCATTAGGCCCCATTGGACAAAATTCAGGTGAATTTAGCATCACACCTGCCCCCATGCGCCAGTGTTTCTTTGTCACTAATTCTGTACCCGCGAAGCTCAGCTGAGTTAAGCGCTGAACTTGTGATTTAGGGAGCAAAGTTTGACCGTTTAACGTCCCATTGCCAGCTAGAAAAGCAAACAGTTTAGCGAGGCCAAACGCCGATGCATGTCCAGTAACAGCTGGTATTTCGCTGTTGTGCCACTGTGATGAATTGGGGTGATAATGCTCTCCACAGGGTTTAAAGTACTGACATTTCCAATGTGGAATACGTGGCAACCAGTGAGACATAAACTTTAAGTTATTACTTGAAAATGCGCTGGTTTTTACAATATCTCGGTGTCGATATGATGAGTTCCTAGTTAAGGAGCAGTCAATATCAAAGGGCTGTGCAATTTCTTGTTCAAAAAAAACACTCGGCATACGGCCATCAACGCGGTGTATGATTTCTCCTAAAATATGCCCAAAAGTCAGCGCATGGTAAACAAGCTGTCTGCCGACGGAGAATATGGGTTTAGTATTCTCAATGTTGTGGATAGACGCTTGCCAATTAAAAATGTCGCCAGGCTTTCCTGTTTTGTGGCAAGGAATACCAGCACTGTGATCTAACACTGAGGAAATCGTGATATGAGCTTTACTATTTGTTGCAAATTCAGGCCAGTAACGACAAATAGGCGCGTTTAAAACAATTTTATTATCGGCTGCCAGTTTGTGGATACAAATGGCCAACATTGCCTTTGAACACGACATGACACTGACCCTGTGGTCGGCTAGCCATGGCGGAGATTGTGATTCATTACTGGCAAATAAGTTAACAACTGCTTGTCCCTTATGAAATACACAAATGGCTGCGCCTGTTTCATTGTATTGAGAAAGATTACTCAAAAATGCTTGGTATAGAGGCGCATACTGGGCGTTGTATGTGCCTTTAATTTGTCGTTCTTGAATTTCGTCTTGGTCATGTGGCGATTTTAAACAGTCCATAATAGTCAGTTTATATCTTGAGATAGATACCTAATATTGAATACAAGTAGACTTTAAATTGATACGGCAGGACTAGCGCTACAGGGAGTTTAATTGTCACTCAAAGGAGTATCGAAATTGAAAACTAATGACAATGACATTGTGGAGGTGTCTCTTGAGCAATTTGCCTCAAATCTTGATACAGCTAATTATGGAGCGGGCAAGTGGTCTCAGGCATGTGACTATCGTTTTGCCCTATCAGAGCAATTAGGGCACGGTGAGAGTTTTGGTTTTTCATTCTCTGATGGAAGTGCGTTTCAAATTAATGAACTCAACTTCGAAAAGAGTACCAAGCTAAATGCACACAGTGGGGTTGTATGTGGGGCGTTTTTTGTTTTAGAGGGACATATAACGATCTCATTGGCGGGTGGTCGTGAAGCGAGGGTCCCAAAGGGACACGTCGGGTTATTTTTTATCGAGAAGGCTTATTGTACTTTTCTGTATAAGGCTGGGTTTAACAAAATCGTCAATTATACTCTAAGCCCAGCCCTGATGGGCTCGCTGATGGCACAATATGATTGTGAGACACATGAAGCACCCAACTTATTGTATGAGAAGCTGATCTGTTTACCTATGACGAAGCAAATTAAATGCGCGGTGGAGCAAATATATGCCTGTCAGTTTCCAAGTCAGAGTTTGAAATTGTTGATCCACGCAAAAATGATGGAATTGATAGCGTTGCTGCTGGAGCACAATCACACCTATCACAATTGTCTAAATACGATAAAAAAGGTTGATTTGATTGCACTTGAGCATGCGGCTGCGTATTTAAAATCGCATATGCAATCACCGCCAAGTATTGGTGCGCTAGCAAAAATTGTAGGGATCAATGATCATAAGCTCAAAAGCCAATTTAAGTTGGTATTTGGGCAAACCTTGTATGGCTATCTTGCTGAAGCGAGACTTTTTCAGGCGGTGGAACTGTTAGAGAATAGCGATATGCCGATAGTACAAATCGCTAGGCAGGTTGGTTATAAACATGCTGGGCACTTTGCGAAAAACTTTAAAGCGTGTTTTGGGACGTCACCAAGCGAATACAGAAAGCGATTGAAATTGGGGCTTTAGACTTGGGAAAGTATAGGCCTTCTTAATTTTATGTTTGAAACAAAGTGATCTGAATTGCGTTGTTCTACGTTTATTTAATTGAAGGGTTTTTAGCGCTTTACACGCATTTGGAGTAGACCCCTTCGCCACGTCTTTGGAGCGCACATTTTTGTGCGCTTTCATTCATTTTGGCCCCTCGACACCTAAATTGTCATGCAAGTTAATGACGAAAATAATTAGAAATGAGAAACTCTATAGTCAATGGGTTTGATTTAAGCAATGGCATCTTTGCGTTCTGCATTGTAGTAGAAGTTTGAGTGCATAAAAAAAGAACAAAGGTTAAGGCGTGGAAAATATTAAAGTAATTGCAATGTCAGAAAGTACCGAAGCCATAGAGCAAGTCGCTCGCTGGTACTTTGCACAATGGGATAGTAAAGATCCCAAGGCAACACTGACAGACGTTGTCGATAAAATATCTTGTACCAAGCGAAGAGCTGGTTTTGTTGTCTATTGCCATGACAAACTTGTTGGGACAGCGGAAATAACATTTAGCGGCGATACTTGTTGGCTAGACGGCGTGTATGTCGATGAAAGTGCTCGGGGCAAAGGGATCGCTGAAGTATTGGTCTCCCATGCAAAATTAAAAGCATCCGAGCTTGGCTGGAAAAATTTATACTTAAAATGCGAGCCGCATCTCGTAGCACTTTACAACAAATATGGTTTTGAGGTTGTGGCAAACAAAGACGGCAAGCTCGTCATGGTAACTCAAATTGCAAGCTGACCATGGTCAGCTTGCGTGGTATTAATCTCTTGTCGGTTGGGTAGCAGTCTGCGCATAGTTGATTTGCGTTATTTCTGATTGGACTGCCTGTTCTCTGTCTCTGATATTTTTCTGAACAGCTACTGCGGCGTATAAGCTCATTAGGTAAGCAATGCCATAAAACCCTTTTTCACTGAGCAACAAATTTGCGTTATACAGTCCGACCATTAATAGCAAAATTGCTGCGCCAGTCGAGATTAAGCTGAGTAATTGATAGATACTTGATGTTGAAATATTTTCTTGCTTATCTCGAATACTTTTTTGCAGTGAAATGGCACTAAACAGGCCATACAATAGGATAACCAAATAGTACCCTTTTTCATTTAGCTGCATTTGGGCATTAAACAGGCCAATGCAGTAGGTGACGATGCCAATGGCCAATACAATGATAGAAGCAATATTAAATGCTTTGCTCGAGCTTTGTTGTGATTGATGATTGTCCATAATTAAATCTCCTCAGATGACTGTTTTGGAGTAATAACGGTGGAATGCGCCAGCAAATCGTATTGCTCCAAATAGTCACGAATACTTGTAAACGTGGCGATACGGACACGTCCGCTGTGATCTTTTCTGTAGATCTCGTCTTTAAATACGGAACCAAAAAACAGCTTGAAGCGGCTCACAGACAGAGGTTGCGCGTTAAAATAAGCTTTGGTGTTTGCTTTGAGCTGCGCCATATCTGAAGTCTTATATAGCGCGGCGTTTATCACATTGAGCGTGTACTCAGTACAATTTTGTCTTTGGTTGTTGTATGGGTTTGCTATGAGCGAATACTTTGGATTGTGAAGCTGCTCAGCAACACCACTGCTAATTGCTTCAAGTATTCGCTTTTGCACACTCAATTTCGGTATGGCAATACCCGCTTTAAGCTCTTTAACTGACCAAAAAAAGTCGGTTGGATAGTCAGTCACCAATTCGCTTTTGGCAGGATCATTTGCCTGTTGATATAGGTTGTGGATAGCGTATCCGTACCTCTTTTCTCCATTGTTTGTGGTGATTTGAGAGTAGACGGCAAGGGCCACATGGGTAAATTCGACGCCTTCAGGTAGTGTACTACTCGGCTGACCGACCCGACCAATAATAAATACATGGGCACGATGTGCAGCGCTATATTTCTCAACTTGCTTCGCGAATTGCGCAATTTCACTTGGTTCAAAATAATGTTCACTGGAGCGCTCACTGCCAGCTATAGCACTTATGCTTTGCAAAGCGATGGTTAAGTAGATTGCATATCGTTTGATGCCCATGTTTACTCTCCTTCTAATTTTGCTGAAGGTGGCGGTCCTGCAATGATAACGTCATCACTAATTGGTAGTGGTTTTGAACTTTTTGAGTCAAGTGCTGCGCTTGCAATACCGGCACTGGCCATGCCTCCACTTAGCATCACAGTGCCAGTAATTATCATAGGTACAGCAACTACAGCGGTTGAAACGGCTGCGCCTGTTACCAAGCTATCGCCCACAGTTAATACGCTGTATTTACTAGCTTGGCTTGTATGATGGCTGGCGTTTGACGCATTGTCTGACGCGACACTTACTGGTGTAAAAATGAAAGAAGCCAGTATGGCGGCGGTAATTGAAACTGTTTTAAATTTTTGTCCTAGCATCTGAAAACACTCCGTATGGCTTTGTTGCTATCTAAATTAGCAAACTGGACGGACTTGTATACTTTCTTATACTTTGTATTAATAGAATATACTTTAAGTATTAAAATCTAACACTATGAGCCAGATCCCACTTGTTTCTAACACCGTAAAGCAGCTTCTTAAACAGCAAAAATTGACTTATAAAGATGTCGCCAATCACCTTGGACAAAGCGAAGCCACCATCAAAAGAATGTTCGCAAACGAGCTATTCTCATTACAAAAGTTGGAAAGTGTCTGCGAACTTTTAGATGTAACACTCTGTGATTTATTTGTTTTATCTCAATCACAACAGTCACAGATCAGCCAATTGACCGTCCAACAAGAACAGGAGTTGATGGACAATCCAAAATTGTTTTTGGTTGCCGTATGTGTTCGGGATGGCTGGGAATTTGAAGATATCATCACCAAGTATCAAATAGAAGCGCTCGAATGTGTCCGTTTATTGGCGCATCTTGACCGCTTAAAGATGATTCAATTATTGCCAAACAATCGATACAAGTTACTCATTGCCCAAGACTTTAGCTGGATACCTGGCGGTCCTTTAGAGTCTTATATTGAACAACACGTATTGGGAAAGTTTCTACAAGGGGAGTTTAATCAAGAAGACAGCTACCGATTTTATCTGAGAGGTAGTTATAGTGACGCGACGATAGCGACCATAAAACGTAGGTTGCAGCAGTTGACTAAGGAGATTGCACAGTTAAATGAGCAAGATATAAAACTACCCCTGAGCAAACGCAGAGGTGTTGGGTTATTACTAGCGATGCGGCCATGGCAGTTAGGTCAATTCAAGAGTATGTTGCGAGACTCAGACGACTAAAGAGTAAAAATAGGTGGGTTTAAGTTGATTAAAATGCAATTACGAAATACCTTATAAAGGTACTTTGTGATAGTTTGTCTACATAAATTATTCCTGCGACATTATTTATACTTAATTCGTATGCATTTTTTACATTGCTAGTCGTTGTTATTAGGGTGTTAAAATCAAGATTGATTAATTTTTTCTAATTATTTAGTATTGTATTTCTTGGCTCTCAAAGCAGAACAAAAATTAATAATGATGCCACCGAAATTGGTGGTTTGACGGGTCTTACATGGAACAAAATAGCTCTTTCGCTCAATCCGCAAGTTGTTTAAAACAAGCTGTACCTTTTATGGTTAAGTACCAAATACCGTTATCGCCTATGAACTATGCGATTTGGTATTGCTATGTTTTGGGAAAAGAGCCTGATCTCAATCGAAAATTAGAGGAGATCCTTGCGCAGCATGGTACTTGTCCGTCGGATCAGGCTAAGGCGCTGTTTGATGAGTTCTTAAGTGAACAAGACCTTGCTCTGTTCCACGAGATGTCAGACCTAGTAAAGGGCACACTTAACAATGTTGAACAAGAGATCAATAACACATTGAATTGCTCGGAAGAGTTTTCAGCTGTTTTGTCTGAGTGTCATGTCGGCTTACATCAACTGAAAAAGCAAAATACTACTGCTGGGCCGGAAATCTATAATGATGTACTGAATTATGTTTCTAAACTGACCCAAGAATCTATTGTTATGCAGCACAATGCCCTGTGTTTTCAGAAAAAACTTGAAGTTGCATATAGTGAGATAAAACAACTGCAAGATACCTTAACGGATGCGCAGGAAAAAGCGAGCACTGACAAGTTAACTGGCTTACTCAATCGAGGAAAGTTTGACGACGATATTATCAAGTTTTGTGATGAAAGTAGCCAGTTACAAAAGGTGCTGATCTTTATTGATATTGATCACTTCAAACAATTCAACGATGAATTTGGTCATCAACGCGGCGATGATGTTTTGAGAAAAGTAGCGCAAAAACTTCAATTGCACAGTGAAGCCGAAGGTGAAGCATATCGTTACGGTGGTGAAGAGTTTTGTATTTTAATTTCCTTTTCTAGTATTAGTGAAGCTGTCGGGTTTTCTAACCGAATTCGTGAGGACATCGCCAAACTGTCACTGAAAGACAAAGAAACAGGCGAGGTTTTAAAACATATTACCGCCAGTTTTGGTATTGCATTATTCGGCAAGACAATGACTTGGCACAGCTTGGTCGAATGCGCGGACAAAGCGTTGTATCTTGCTAAATCCCATGGTCGCAATCGTGTAGAGGTAGCTGGTTAAGCTACTTCTAAAATTATCTTTTTGAAACGCCAGACTCCAACCCGCCAATTTTTCTAGGCGTCATACATATTATCACCACCTGTTTTAGACTTTATCATTATTCTATTCTTTGCTATTAAAATAGTAGACATAAAATTCGTAACCTGACTTTCCTATATTATGCCTTCATGTGCTTCCCGCGAGTGTGAACGAGTTGAAATAATGGGTGATATTGCTTCTCAACCTAGGGATTTTTGATGGCCAGCAGTGTAATAACTAATAAGTTATTTTTTCATCTTTTTATAACCTTATCATCACGTTTGTTTCAATTTTAACCACTAATATATTTGGCTTAAAGATTAATGAATTGCCCTTTTTTTGATCTTTAAAGTTAAAAATTTGAAAATAAATTGCGTTTTAAATTTGATTTTTGAGTTTTTACTTGGTAATCCTTGTATAACGAAACACGAAGTCGTTGGGGTGTGTTTGCGTTATTAATATAATAAAAGTGGAGCGTACGTCAGTGAATTTAATCAAGCGAATTTTGCTTAGCAGTTTTGTGTTAACGTTGGTGGGTACAAGTGTCGGTGCCAACGCGAAAGCCTATAAAACTGTGCTAGTACATGGTTTTCAATCTCAACAGTTGACAGCCATGGATCCGAGAAAAATCGACAGTGATGGTGAAGCATACTGGGCTGAATATTGGGGAGGCCTAGCCGACGAGCGCATCGATTGGCCGTCTTATGAGCGTGTAGAAGGCAAAATTGCAAGTGATTACTTGTGGCCAAAATTACGCACTATGTCGGAACAAGGTGTTTGTCAGCCAGGCTGTATCTTCTTGACACATTCAACAGGTGACTTGATCACTCGATACATCATAGATAACCAAGCGAACTGGCTAGAAAATGCAGGGCTTGAGCCACTAAATATTGTTGCTACTTTCGATGTTGCGGGTGCGGGCGGCGGCAGTGAATTAGCGGACCTAGCTGTGAATGTTGCCAATGGTTTAGCAAACCCAGTTGTAGAAGCCGCTGTTAGAGCTTGGCTTGGACGTTCTGTAGGTCAAACGCTAGGTGTCTTAAACGATTTAAAAGTGAACAATGCGCGTCAAATTGCGAGTTTTCCGGGAGATCGCACACCTAGACTCAGATTTGTTGCAGACGGAGACTTGTACTTCAATGCTACGAAGCTATTTTTACCGGGTATTGATGACAGTGTTGTAGCGGCTCATTCTGCATGTGGTGCTAACCAAGTTGCGGCATTTGACAGTTGTAGTGTACATGTTGGAATGGACGGAAAGCTAACCAGTCAAGATGACGGCGTCAGACACTTTTTACCTTATCACTATCCGATGTTAATGAGTGACAATTATGATCATTACTCAGTGATATTGAATCAGGCAAAAGGTAAAGTCACAACTGCCAATACTTCAATTAATGTAGCGCCAAACAAAAGCGTGGCATTTTCTACTTATGAAGAAGAAAAAGGCTTTTGGCTATGGAAGAAGAAGTACAGGTATGTAAGACAATCTGACAACACCAGTATGTCAGCGCTACTCTTTGCTGCAATTCCAGAGTAGGCATTATGAAGAAAATTGTTGCCGTTGTAACAAGTGCCCTGTTGGCACTTGTTATTTGGCGAATACTGGCGCCAAATAACAGCACTCAGCCGATGCAATCAGTCAGTGAGCCAAAAGCAGTAATAGATGTTCAAATACAACAACCTGATGTAGCCTCGATAAACAAAGAGCCAGCCACAAGTGCAGTCGAAATGTCTCCATTTCAACTTACCAGCACACAAAAAGCAGCAAAAGTCATCGCTTCTAATTACCGAGAAACGTTACGTTATGCACCTTATTCTCAACCCTTAAGCATTCACGATATTGATCGTTTGGAACCCAATCGTTTTGTTCCTGTCACGGTTCCGAATTCTGATCTGAGCGGGACGATTGCATTGGCGCTCAACAAATACAGATTTACATATCCAGAGCCTATTGAATTGCAGCTGACCGGAGAGGGTATTTCTCGGGCGAAGGTGATTGTAAGTTTGGTTGATGAAAAAAACAAAATACTGTTTGAGAAGGGATTGAGTGTCTCGCAGGGACAAGCCAATACCAAATTGCCAGCCAAAGAAGCTTTTAATGGTGATATACAATTGAAAGTGATCGCAGATGTGGGGGGAGATCCCATTACTATTGTGGCACAGGCAAAGTATGTACAGCCGAGTGCAAAACTCGTCGGGTTAAAATACATGGATGTGCAAGGTAGTGACTTAATCATTGCTTTAGAGCTAGAAGTGGAGGATGCGGGTATCTATCGAGTGCGAGCCAACTTATTTGATGGTGGAACGCCTTTGGCGCATTTGGTGACAAAGTCAAAGCTGGCTAATGGAAAACAGGAAATCGCGCTAAAAGCCCATCAATCTGTATTGCCTGATCTAAGCAATGACCTCAAACTGATGACTTTTATTGTTGAACGCATGTCGTCAGTACCAGGGGAGCGAACCCGTTATGGTGAAAGTTTAATCACAGAAATTTCATTGCACGCAGCTGATTTGTCAGATTTAAAAAGAGAGCCATACAAACCCAGCGACAAGGAGCGCGCAAGTTTGCAATTTTTAGAGGGGATGGCGCAGCAAACCCCTCTATAACTTAGTTTGACACTGTCTTAATCAGTATTAAACCTGCCAACGAGTTCATTGAGGTTGTTAGCGAATATAACCAGCTGTTTTGCGCCATCGTACAAGGTGTCAGCGGATTGACTCACTTGCTTGATTGACTGGTTAACGCCTTCAATTTGAGTACGACTGTCGCTTGAGTAAGCACCTTGTTGCTCCGCTTGTTGCGATATATTGGCGATAATGGGTTTGACCCTCGATATCGAATCTGCAATTTCTTCAAAAGCCTGATGAGCTTGCTCAGACTGTTCGATGGCTGATTTGGACTCCTCAACGCTTAAAGTCATATGTTTAGACACCGCTCTGGTTTTTTCAGTGAGCTTTGTGAGTACTTTTTCAATGTCTTTCGTCGCGTCATGAGAGCGCTGGGCCAAAGTACGTACTTCATCAGCAACTACTGCAAAGCCTCGCCCTTGCTCACCGGCACGAGCAGCCTCAATGGCGGCATTGAGCGCCAGTAAGTTGGTCTGTTCGGCAATCGTTCTAATGACTTCGAGAATATTGGTAATATTGTTGCTCTGATCTTCAAGCTCGCTCATTGCTTGAGCTGAGCTACCCAGTGAATCGTTTAACGTGGCAACTTGTTTAACCGTGCTTTGAATGAGCTCATTGCCCTGCTGAGCATGTGAATCGGTATTGGATATTTCACTCAGTGCTTGGGTACAATTGTCATTGACCGTCATTGCCATATTTTCCATGGCATGGGTGTGCTCAGCTGTCTGTTGAGAGGTGCTGGCTTGGTGATGGCACTGTCCCCGAATTTCATCAATACTGCCGTGAGATTGCTGAGCCTGCTCATTCAAATTACTGGCATTGTTCTTAATATCAATAACCAGCGCATTGATCGAATTTAAAAATTGGTTGAACCATGAAGCAAGCTCGCTGATCTCATCATTGCCAATTATTTGCAGTCGTTTTGACAAGTTACCTTCACCTTGTGCTATTTCCTTGAGCCCCTCTGAAACCATTTCAATGGGGTAGACGATTTTATTGGCAAGTACAATCGCAATGACGATGAACAGCACCAACATAATTAGTGCGATAACACTGATATTGTAAGACATTGCGTAGGCTGAAGAGAGAATTTCGTCTTCATCCATCAAAGCAACGAAGGTCCAATTTAATGTTTTAGAATAATATGATTTAGCCATCATCTGTGTTTCGGCGTCTTCGATGGCGACAAGTGCATCCTTATGTGAACTGCTCATATTTTTGATGGCTTGGTATTTAGGTGATGACAGGTCAGCGACATTTTTGAAGTTGCTATCTGGGTTCTTCGGATCGGCCAGTATCGTGCCATTACCGTCCAACAACATTAGGTATCCGGTATCTCCTAGCTGAATACTACTTACAATATCGGTTAATGTTGCCAGCGTGACGTCCAGTGATTGTACGCCGACAAGTGCACCGTCGCGTTTAATCGCCGTGGCAACCGATACCATAGCTTGTCCTGTGACGCCCTGATAAGGCTCAGTAATGACGACCTTGTCTGACGCTTGGCTTACTTCTTGATACCAAGGGCGTTTGCGGGGATCGTAGCCGCCAAGTGGTTCAGCTGGATATTGAATAAAGCCACCTTGAGCGGTGCCAAGATATACAAATAAGAGTTCGGGGTGGGTCACGCCAAAACTTTCAAATAATTGAAAAATCTCGGCTTCGTTGTCTCCAGACGTCTCAGGGGTCATCATTTTTTCAGCGCCAAAGTATGTGCTGGTGTCGTCACTGACATTCACTACAGCTTGGCTTTGTGCTAAAAATCGCGCGTTGTTTTTCATTTGTTCGAAAAATAATACGAAGGTATTTTCAACCTGACGTATTTCACTATCGGATGAAGCGGTGAATCGCGTGAGAGATTCTTGCTTAGTGCGCGTAATGCTCATGATAGATATTGCTAATATTGGAACTATCACCGTCAGGACAAAACTACTGATGAGCTTTTTGCGCATTCTCATAACTAACTCCTACATCAATGCTTTTAAACAGTATAGATGTTGATTGATATCTGCGTTAGCCAATAAAGAGATAAAATTTCAGAATCCAATGTTGAGGATTTAACAAGTAAAAACGCCTTTTATTGCGTTTATTAAGCCATTCACCATTTATTTCGAAGAAGGTCGATAATTAACCGACGTGCTCCCTTTTCAATATGGAGTATAAGTAGCTATCGACACACCTGTCTTGGAGTAACATATATTCGCGCAAGCAGCCTTCTTTTTTCATTCCGAGTTTTTCCATCAGTTGCCATGAAGCGGTATTTTCAGTGGCGCAAATAGCCGTGATTTTATTTAGGTCGAACTCTGCGAATAGCCTCGAAATAAGTGCACTCGCGGCTTCAAAAGCATAGCCTTTTTTCTGTTTCTTTGGGCTCAATCGATAGCCTATTTCGCCAATGCGGCTAGCCAATTGGGTATGCTTGAATAACATTTCGCCAATAAAGTCACCCGATGATTTGCACTCCAATGTGAGCAGCAATCTTTGCCCTTCCAGATTTTCAAAAGGTTGTCTTGCTTCTTCAATGCGTTTTTTAACATCATCGAGGGTTTCCGGTTTGCCGATATATTTTGATGTTTCTAGGTTCCGTCGAGAGTCATAAACAGCGTGCAAATCGGAGGACTGTAGAGGTCTTATAATGAGTCGTTCGGTTTCGAATTGCATGGTGCTTCTCCTTGAATACAATGATTTGGTTTTGCTGCAAAAGAGAGATGTTTTGCAGCCAATAGTACGATGATAGAAATTGTTGCGACAATAATCGCTATCGAGTCAGGACCGCTAATTAAATATTGATTAGCAAGCCAAGCAATTACTGAAAATATCAGCAATTCGGTGGCGCCCACAAGTGCATTGGCGGTACTGGAACGTGATGTATGGAAGTGTCCGACATAATACATATAGCTGGGGAAGTACCCACCAAAAATAAACAATATGGCGCAATAAGCGAAGATCACGGCGTATACAGAACCGTGAAAAAATAGGAAAGTCAGCGCACTTATTGGCAAAGCAGGCCATAAATAAACAACAACTTTTAAATGGGAGACCCGTTTTTGCATGACTTTGGCAAGGGAAGAACCGATAAGTAGACCACCCATACATACCGTCATCGCTTGACCAATTTGCTCGGTAGTAAAGTTAAATTGATTCCTTAAAAGAAAGGGGAAATAAAGCTGAATAGTCAAATATAAAAATGTCGGCGCCCATTTTAATACAGCCATAGATACAAAAAAACGACTGAGGGAGATATCGAGATACTGTTTTACAAGTGCAGCGGGGCGCAATGATATATTTGTGGATTGCTGCGCCGGAAAGACAACCAGACCAAATGCCATCACAAAGCCATAATAGGCAATAAGAGCAAAGGACATTCCCTGCCATGAAAACATGTCTGCGAGCGTGCCTGAAATCAGAGGTGTGATCAATGCAACTAGGCTGGCGGAAATGGCTAAATTGCCCATAGAGCTGTTTAGCTTATTGCCTTTAAACGTAGCGTATAAAATGGCTCTGCTGACTAGTACGGGGGCTGCGCTGCCGATGCCCTGTAACACTCTACCGGCTAAAAAAGTGTCGGCATTAGACGCCAGAGCACACAGCAATGTACCCAGTATTAAAATGATTTGTCCGCAGATAAAAATTGGTCGACTGCCATATTTATCACATAACGGGCCGGCAATTAATTGTGCGGCTCCCAATGAAACAAAGAAGCTAATTATAATTGCCTGACTTGCTCCCTCAGTAAGTGCAAGGTTTTGCGTGATATCTGGCAATACGGGCATAAATATTTGACTGGCCAATTGAGAGCATGACAGTAAAAAAGCGGCCAAAGCAATATATCTATTCAAGGCAGTTACTCATGGTGGGGCACAATAGGCGCTACTATAACCTGCTTTTAATGTCCTAAAAATAAGGTAATAATTAAAAGACTTTTTCTTGATAGGAAATAATATGGATTGGCTAAGTGCTGTGCGCAGCTTTGTTGTATTATCGGATATGGGCAGTTTTACCAAGGCCGCAGATGTCATAGGTGTATCGGCGTCGGCAATGAGCAAGCGAATTGACTGGCTTGAGAAACAGTTGGGTCAAACACTTTTTGTGCGTACGACTAGGCAGGTAAGCTTAAACGAAAATGGCATTCGTTTTTTGTCCTATGCAAGAAACTGGGTCGGGCAGTTTGACGATATGCTCGAGCAGGCACAAGGGAGTGAGCTTGAGCCGCAAGGTACCCTAAAAATAGCAGCGACCCAAGCCATAGGCAGTAGTTTATTAATGCCTGTCATTAAGCAGTTTTTAGATAAGTATGAAAACCTCACAATTCATTTGAATATATTGACGCCGGGTTCTCCGCCAGATCTTGAGCATGATCTGGTGATCACCAGTTATTATGAAGAGTTTGATTCTGCGGCTCACAAAGGAATTCGATTGGCTGACTATCAAATGACGGTATTCGGAGCACCTAGCTATTTATCACAATGTGAAAAAATAACGGCCATTGAAGATTTGGCAGCCCATAAGATGTTATTGAGTAATTACTACCAGAAGAAAGGCGGGATAATTTTAGAAGACGGCAGCTTATTTGATTTTAGTCACTACAATTTTGTATCTGACCATCTTGATGCATTGATGAAGGCAGCCATTCAGGGGATGGGGTTAATTTTTATCTCCCCGCAATATGTCGCCCGAGAGCTAAAGCAAGGGGTTTTAATTCCGGTCCTGCCAGATTTGAAATCAGAGGTGAAGCAGCTGTGGGCTTATTACCCAAACACCCGCTTCACCCCATATAAAACTAGGCTTTTTATTGATGAACTAAAGCAAAGTTTAACGCGACTAAAAACGGTAATTTAGACCAGCACTAAATTGGAACTGACTTAGTACGTCACCATCAAAGTGCCAAATACAATTGTCTTGTGTATTTGGGTCATCGTCGCAGACAGCTTGAGAAGTATTTTTTACAATGGTTGCCATCCATCTAAGCTCGGTAAAGGCGTGGAAACCAGCACCAATATGATAATCAATGCCAGTGAATAAACCTGATGCAAAAAACTCATCCGCTTCGGCAAAGTTTGGCGTGATACGGTTTACACCAATCTGTGCACCGACATAGCTTGATAAACTGTCATTGATAGGAAGTTCGATAGCGCTTTGGAACAATAAGTACTCCATGTCAACTTTTGCGATGGCGTTATCAGCAAATTCAGTTTCATTGAAACTGTAATACATGCCATAACGTGTTCGGTTGACGAGTCTATCGACAGATATACCAAAGTGACTGTTGTCTTCAAGGTCGATTGTGAGGTCTTTACTGGTTGTTAAGTCGTGATTGATAGAGTGCCCTCCGAAGATAGATACTCCAAAGCCTGTATCCGCAGCTTGTGCGAATTGAGCTGAACTTAATAAACCGATAGAGGTAATGAGGCAGAATATATTTTTCATACATAATCCTTTTATGCGTATTGGGGCATATTTTGGCATATATCTTTGAATAAAAGGAGAGAAAACTGAAATTAAGTACACAAGTTTTATTGCTAGGCGAAATTAGTTTACATTGTGCTTCTAGTCCTTTGGCACGCTTTGGTAGATTCCGTGTTGAGTGGTTTGAAATTGGTTGCAAAGCATTGAAATAAAGGTGTGCTTATAGGTGTTTTAGTGGGGAGCTGGGTAATGAGTAGCCTTGCAAAAGACAATTTTTTTTCCTGAGTTAAAGCGATCCAACATTCACTAGAATTAGCCTAAACCATCTGTGATGCATGGCTGGATCGCTGAGCAATCAAGTCACCTTGTTCTCAGAGCGCAAAAGCTGTAGTTTGCACTCAGAAAAAAGGGGGGATTACCAAGTTGCTTTATACATGTTTTTACCAATGTAGCTTGCAACAAACTTAATATCTTTTTTAACGACCAATCCGTTTGAAATTGTTTCAGCTGTGCTTTGAGCAACAAAACCATAGTCATTTTCAAGTTTAATTGATACTAGCTTGTCTGTAAGTGCCGCTTCGTTTCCTTCAGCAATCAGGTTGATTACTTCAGTGCGCAGTGCACTGTTCATAGCAATTTGCCATACCAAAATACCAATACGTGCTTGTTCTTCAACATCAGCAAGAACCGGCGCGTCAGCATCTAAAGAATCAAAGTTTTCGTTCGCCTCTAAATCTGTAAGGTCCGAAAATGCACAACGGTAGCCAACGTTTGCAAGTACCAGTGAAATTACATCGTTCGAATCTTGTTGTGCACTGCCTTCAACAATATAGTTTGCAAAGTCTTCACTCATTACAACGCTTGTTTCGCTGTCGATCGGAACACCGTTTGATTCGAAGAAGTTGGTCACTGTGTTCTCATCAGTTAAAGCCACATTACTACTCGGAATATAGTAAATATTCGCTAGCAATAGTTTTAGAGCTGGCTTCGCGCTTAACTGTGGGTATAAGTTTGAAGTCGCAATACGTAGATCGGTTCTTACGATCATGTTCTTTTGCATTTCTAGACAACTAAAACGGTCTTTAACAGCCAGTAGTGCAGACATTTTTTCTTCAGTTAAAGCTTCTTGAGTCATTTTTGTATCCTAATTAAATAGTTTGGCGTCACCAGACAATTGGATCCAGTCGGGCAACGATTTCAGTTTACTATCATTTAAAAACATAAAGTCTTGTTCAGCAGCATCACTGTGACAAGCAGAGCAATTCTCTTCTTGGAAGAAAGATTCCATAGTGGTGTTAGATAAGTTAGTTGGTGACATAACTTTATCTTTTAGCCATTGGCTTGCGACCAGCTCGTAATTGATAAAATTAGAGTTATACTTTTTCAATCGCTTATGCGCTTGATCATTGTAAACTTGCTTTTGGCTGGCTATTTCTCTTGGCAACTCTAGTGTGTTTACGATTTGAGAAGTTGTGCTGTCCGGTGATGGGCTGTTTATTTCACAGTTGGTTTGAGAAAAATCCCACTCGCTGTTGTTTTTACATGTTTTCTCAAGCGCGTTAAATGTTTCTTTGTTGGTTAAATCGATATTGAATAAGTTCCAAGATTGCTTAGTCTCAGAAAGCTTCAAATCACTGGTTTTAGGGGCGTTATTTGTATGTTCATAGGTAGACCATGACCAGTTATTTACACGGTTTCCATCGATCTCAGTATATTGGCTTGGGATCGATTTATTGACAATGTGCAAGCCAGCTAAACCTACCACTTCTATAGAGCACGCCTTAGACGTCGGATCGACAACTAATGCGACACTGCTATGAAAATCTGCAACTTGTGTTTTATCAAGTAGCATCCAAGATGCTTTAAGGAACATTGCCCCTCTTTGCGTATTATCGTAATTTCCTATCGCGAAATCATAAGGCTTGGCAGGGTTTGGTTGAGATAGGAATTGCCAAGATTGCTCGTTTAAGTAAATTTGATAGAACACGGGTTTGTTATTGATATCGTATAATACGTCACCGTGTGCGTCGGTGATATCAAATAGTACCTCTACTTTAGAATTGACCGGAATATTTGGGTTATTTTTGACGAATTTTGAAAGTGCAGAGTCACCATTTTTGTCTTTTTCAACCAAACTCTGGCACTGTTTTGGAATAAAGTAGTTTAGGCTGTTCCAGCTGAGCTGCTCGTTTTGCTTTTGGCTCAATTGTAAATCTTGCAAGCGTGGCCAAGTTTGCCATACCGGCAGGTGGTCTGAACTAGTGGTATAGTCTGCATCTAAATCAGGCAAGCCAACTTTGCCTTTTTGGGAAGGCCAGTTCACGGCATAAAATTGCTTGTATGCAAAACGGGATGCCGATGTATCTGTGGGTGTATTTTCAATTGTGGCTGGATAGCATGGTTTTAATGCATATTCACTGAGTGATCTAGAATCACACTCGGTAGTTGGCAGCATATCCGATGATGCCACTGCTGTGCTGTTTGCTGTATCAAACGCAAGCAGGTTTGTCGCACACAAACCCAGCAGTGTGACGGTCATTAATTGAATTGTTTTCATCTGTATTAAGCCCCTTGATGTTTGCTTATTGGCTTTGACGGCCAAATACCTGTTGTAGCTGTCTCAATTTTTTCGCTTTGTTGGCATAATTTGACGGTTTACCAAGTGCGGCGAGAATTTTGTCTTTGATTAAAAAGCTTTCAGGCAGGTAAAAGTAATCTTTCTGTTTAAAGGCCAAGGCAATGGCTTCATTGATGTTGTCGAGTGCTAAATCAATATCTGAATTGTGAAGGAGTGCTTCAGCGTACAGAGATTTTAGCCAAGATAAGTGACCGACTGAGCCTGTTTCCACATATGTTTGGAGGTTTTGAGCCATATTCTCGAGCGAAAAGGGTAGCTCAGATTTCATATCAACCCAGCTTAATAGCAGTTCGGCATAGGCTTGCCACAACGTAAAGTTGCAATCTTTCGAAATATCTAGGCACTGTTGTGCATAATGCTTAATTTTGCTCAGGTCATTAACAATCGTGTAGTGATAAGCTGACCTTGCTAATACATGAACGGTACATGATGGTACGTCATGTTTTATTGCCAATGTATTCGCTTTTTCAACCAGTTGTTCACTCGATTCGTAATCATCGAGCAGTAAGCAATTTGAAGCCTGAAGCATATGTGAGGAAATACCAACTTCAAAAGGGTAGTCAGTAAATAGCTGATGATGCTGCTCGTAATCATATAGCGCTAAAGATTGACGGTAAACGGCAAGGGACTGGTTGAAACGACCCATAGCCCAAAGGATGGTGCCTTTGATAAACAAAGATGAAACCATATATTTGACGTTGTTTGTTTTAAGGGCTCCTTGGTACAACGTATCAGCCGTCTTTATGCCCTCTCGATGATCGGCACATACAACTTGGGTAATACCTATGCCCCACAATACGTCGAGTGTAGGTTGTGGATCATTGAGGTTATTACAAAGGGCTAGTGCTCTTTCAATGTGTGGTCTGACGGAGGTATGTGCATAGCCAACAGTTGCAGCGAGTGACATTGAAAGCGTAAATTGTAAGTCAATTTCGTCTAAAGAGGTTTGCTCACTTGAGGTGAGATGTTGAATTTGCTCAATAGCACGCTTAAATAAAGGGATCGACAGTAAGTTCAGTCCGACTTTGTTTTTTTGTTTACCAGCCTGTGTATTTAATTTATAGGCTTGTTGATAGTCTTGTGCTTTTTCATAGTGAAAGGCGATATCTTCTAAGGCATTGTCAGGCAGTATGCGCATTCTACTGGCAATATTCAAATGCATGCTCTTTCTAGTTGACGCCGATGCACTATCATAGGCTGCATCTCTGACTAGGGCGTGCTTAAATACATAGCTGTCACTGTTTACTCGCCTTTGTTGAACGATTAATTCTCGCTCAAGTAGCTCGTTTAAGTCATTTTGAATTTGATCTTCGCTCAATGAAGACGTTGCAACTAACAGTTCGTATTCAAACTCTCGACCTATGGTTGCGGCAAGCTGAGCGGTTTCTTTGGCATGCACTAGGTTATCAAGCTTTTGTTGCAATGACTCACGTAAGCTGCTCGGTACTTGCTCTAGCCTATCTGGGCTGATAAATGTGATGGCACCACCAGATTCGTGAACGAGCTGTTTTTCTTTGAGCATATCGACCAGCTCTTCGATAAACAGTGGTATGCCATCAGTGCGTTTTACCAGCACAGAACGTACATTGTCGGATACATTTTTGCTGTCGAATAGCTGTTCAATAAAGTCTGTTGTTGCTTGTGCAGTCAGTTTATTAAGCTCGATCTCTAACAGTGTCAGGTCTTGCAAGCTGCTTGGGCAGGCTTGCCTCGAAGTGCTGATCATAACGCTGCCGTCTAGAAGTTGTGCGGCAAAATAACGCAAAAACTCCAAGGTAATAGAGTCTGACCAATGAATGTCTTCTATGATATAGAGCTTAAATTCACTGATACTGGATTGACGAGATAATAACAGCGCACTTAAGCCTGCAAAAAGCAGCTGCTTTTGCTCGTCAGGTGATTGAGAAGAAGGTTGCATATCTTCAGGCAATTCAATAGCGAGCCATACCATTAAGATGGGTATAGTGGCATTAATCTCTGAATCTGACAGGCCACAGTCAGCCAAGACATCAGTGAAAAACTGCGTGATTTTGTCTGTCGTCTGATTGTCCGTATTGAATAGATATTTAACTAAATTGAGAATTGGGTACAGAGCACTGTTTTGGTGCTCAGGCAAACACTGAGCTACCAAATGTTGATATTTGCTCGCATTGTCTCTAACTTCTTGCAGTAGTCGAGACTTCCCAATACCAGCTTCACCATAAATATGGGCGATACGGGTATTGTTTTCGCCATTGATCACTGACAGTGTTTTGTCTAATTCCAGTTGTCGACCAATTAACTTATGATGACTCTTGGTACCGCGCATAAAGCCAAACGCTTCGATACGCTTTTCGCCTTTTAAGTTGTATATGGACAATTGCTCAAAAGACAAACCAAGTTGGATATTGTCAAAATAGTCGAAGTCACTATAGGGCTCTAAAATAGCCCGAGACTCTGTGGAACAGAGAATTTGTCTTTCCCCTGCCAGCCTAGCTAGGTCCATAGCTGTGTTGGCTATGTTGCCTTCAGGTACCGAGTTGGCATAGGTTACGAAAATACCCGAATGTATACCTATATGAGCATTGAGTTGCACTCCGTGCGCTTCTTGCATCAGTGCATTACGTTTGCCTAGTTCACTGATCACATCTAACGCTGTTCTAGCGCTTAGTCGAGTATCATTGTCACTTGCTACTGGGTAACCAAAATAAAACAACATCGTATCGGCGAGATTACCGACATGATATGCCCCAAATCGTGTTGCAATATCGATACAGTGGTTGCGTTGAGACTTAAATAAGGTATCAATGACGTCAAAATCTTTAGCGCTTTCGTTCAGCTTTTTGGCGCTCAAACGCAATGCCAGTACTGTGATCTGCTTACGTTCCGTGAGTGTTGTATAGTCTTGCGATACTGGGCTATTAGGATCGTCATTACGCAGCACAACTGTGTGGTCATCGTATCCATGTTGCGCTTGAACATCGGCCAAGATACCAACCAAGTTTGAGACGTTCATGGTGTGAAGTTCAGAAAATATCTCTTTTCCGGAAATTACACGTTCAGTGGCGTTTTTCTGTAAAACTCTGCGTAGTAACCCTGACAAAGGGTGGCCGAGCAAGGCACTTGGGATGGGAATATGCACATCACTGAGCTGTTTGTGATAGATTGAGGCCACACTAGAACCTGTCACCGCTGGCATGCCAGTTAGGCATTCTAGTAAGACCAGACCCCAAACATATAAGTCTGTTTTTTCTGAAGCAGGTTCTCCCCTTAACTGCTCTGGCGCGCTATAAGAAGGGGTGCCTATCGTCTCTTGAGTTAAAGTAATTGTCGAGAAATCTTGATGCCTGTTTTCTTGCGTCAAGGTACCGATACCAAAATCTAGAATTTTGGCATGGGTTTTCGCACCTGCTTGTGTAAGCATGATATTAGCGGGTTTGATATCTCGGTGAATAATCCCTTTTTTGTGTGCATGAATAAGCGCGTCGAGCACTTGCAGCATAATGTCTGTGGCATCAACAGCATCTAGCGCACCTTCTTGCATTAGGTGTTCACGTAAAGACAGGCCTTCGATATACTCAAAAACACCATAAAGAAGGTGTTCATTGACTTGCCCTTTGTCTAGAAGTCGCACGATATGTGGATGTTCTAGCTGGCCACTCAGCGCTGTTTCTCGCTTGAATCGTTCAACGTAGCGTTTCTTTTTTGACTCTTCTAAATGGGGCTCAAGGGCAAGAAATTTAATGGCAACAGTTTGCTCAGTGTTTTTGTTTCTGGCCTTATATACTTTACCAAAACCACCTTCACCAATCTTATGAAGTAGCTCATAGTGGGAGGATTCAAAGTTATTCTCTATATATGGATCAGAAAAATGTGTTAATGACATTATGCTTATTCTTCGAGTTAATTATTTTTGCCAAGAAACGTTTGGTACAGCAATTGAATTGTAGATATTACATCGTTTTTTAGTCGTTTACGATTACAAGTTATAATTAATTTCACATCCATAATACATACGATTTTTTACCTAGTAAGAAAAGCTTGCCTTGATTTTTTATTCAGTTTTTTGGGATTAAAGTTCTTTTTTCCCACCTCCCAATCGCATCAGCTGTATATTTTTATTTTCATTGTTGTGTTAAAGGGGATTGTGTGGCTGGAGGAAGTATAAAAATTCGCAATAAAAGATTTGTTAATGCTCTAGCTATCTAGTTTGTGGTGGTAATTAATCATGACTCTAATTGGAAGGGGTAGCCTGTTTCTAGACATAAGTATGAGCTTGTCAACTCGAATATTTACAATAATGTAATTTCGTGTAATTTATTATTATTCATTATCCTGTAATAATCTCATCGACCGTTGAAATAAAGGACAGAAAATGGAACGCCGGGAATTTATCAAATCATCTGTGTTGCTGGGCACTACTAGTATGTTGATGGCTTCAGAGTCATTTGTGGCTCATTCGAAGGCTTCTGAGTATAAATATACTGAACGATTGAGCGAGCAGGAATTAACACTAAGTAAGCTAGATTACCCCTCCAGTTTAGTTGAAAACCCGCAACAAGAAATCGTCAAAGTGAGGCTTAAGCCACAGATAGCAAGGCGTTACTCAAACAAAATCTATATTTTATTTGAATCATCGAACAGCATTGATATATACGATGAACACGGAAGAAAAATCAGTGAGATCCCATTAATGGTACACGTTAAGGATTTTACGATTGATGAAAAGCGACAGCGAGTATTTGTCATAGGTGAAACCGCTTTTACCGTATATACGCTCGACTTTAATGGAGAAATACTCGGAAGTTTTGGGGAGTTTGGCGTTGAACTTAAACATCAGCTTAGTGGCATTAAATCGATAACTTGTGACAAAGCTGGCCATGTCCATATTCTCAACACCTATTCCAACGATATTAAGAAGTTTGACAGCCAGGGCGTATATTTGATGAGTTACGCGCCAACAAGCTTGACCAAGCAGCCTAAATTACTCTCTATTGACGGTTATGATTTTATCGAAGTGGTTGGTGGAAAATTTGCAGACACAGTCTATAAGTTCGATATTGCAGGTCGATCTATAGGCTAATTTTAATGAGCACCAATATAGGTAAGTATATTGATAACCCTATTGCTTTTGCCAAACTCGCTTTAAACTGTGATTTTACTGCGTTGAAAGACGAAGTATTAACATTAAATGAGCTCACTTGGTACTCACATGTTAACGCATCTGGATTTTCAGGTCATTGGAACGTATTGCCACTCTACGCCAATCAAGCTCACGCCAATGCACACCCGATCCTCCAGTGCTTTTCAATTGAAGAACAAAACGCCCAATATGGCCCCTTACCAATCATGGATAGGCTGCCCACATTAAAAAGCTTTCTTGCTCAATTTAAATGCCCGCTTAAGTCGGTAAGGTTAATGCGTCTAGAGGCAGACAGCCATATTCTGCCACACAGAGATCACCGTCTGTCGATGGAATATGGAGAGGCGCGTATACACGTACCAATTTCGGGTTCGGATCAGGTTGAGTTTGTCGTAAGCAACCGGGTAGTGCCTATGAAATGTAGTGAAGTGTGGTACCTCAATGCAGATTTAGAGCACAGTGTTTCTAACCTGGGAGCTGTAGCGAGAATCAATTTAGTTATTGACTGTAAAGTAGGTATTTGGCTGAAAAATTTAATAGAAAGTTCCGAGCAAAAGTTTTAAAGCTGCATATACTCAATAAGTGCACAAAAGAGGATAAGGAAAATGGTGCAATTTACCATACCTGAAGGGCTTCATATACGTCCTTCAACAGCAAGTGATAGACCATTTATCGAAAGGCTGCATAGAGAAGTAAGAGAGGATTTGCAGTGTATTGATGGCGAGCGAGATTTTATTGAATCAATCGTTGAGATGCAGTTAAAAGCGCAGACTCAAGGCTATGGTGCTCAGTATCCCAATGCAATGTATTTCATAATAGAAAAACATGGTGAGCCGATAGGTAAAGCCACGCTTGACTTTGGTCATGATGAAATTCGACTTGTAGATATCGGTTTTTTAATGGCGGCGAGAGGTCATGGTTTCGGACGCGCTATTATTCAGTCTTTTCAACATTGTGCGGCGCAATCCGCAGTGCCATTAACGCTGTCAGTGTTGAGCCACAATCTAGACGTGAAGGGTCTGTATTTAGATCTCGGTTTTCAAGTTATACAAGTTCAACCACCCCATGAATTGATGATTTGGTATCCCCCGGCGATGAAGAGCATTGTTGGTGTTTAATGTGGGTCTAGGGCTGTTTTCGCGTACAACTCTCAACCAATAGAGAAAGGTAGAAATAAATGGAAATAGTGACACAAGATTTGATGCATGCATTGATTGGCCAAAAGGTTGAAGTGCATTCGGAAGATGGTGAGCGACTTTTAAGTCAATTAGAGGTGAGTGATGTGGCTCAGGGTAAAATTGATACCGAAGAGTACCACTCTTTTAGCATTTCTTTAAAGGGCGATACAAACAACCAGTTACCTCAGGATAGTTACCTTTTTAAACACAGCGCGTTTGGTGAGTACAAGATGTTCATGAGCATTTATGACCATGATAAGTATCAAATCGTTATTTCACGAAGACGTGATCAAGCAGTGGGCTAATGGCCCATCCAAAGTAGAAGGAGTGGTATTTATGGTTAATCCATTTTTGGGCATGATACAAATGATTGCCTTTAACTTTCCACCAGTGCATTGGGCTGACTGTAATGGCGCAACAATGCAGATTAACAACAACCCCGCTTTATTTTCTTTAATTGGGGCAACCTTTGGCGGCGATGCCAGAACTAGCTTTGCTTTACCAGACATGCGAGGGCGCGCACCTGTGCATTTTGGTCAGTACGATATTCTGCAACAAGGTCAGCAAGGTGGCGTTGAACAAGTCACATTGACCAATGAACAGACCGGGCACAATCATGATTTGCAGGTAGAGGGGATTGAAGGTGACAGCTTTTTGCCCTTTAGTCCTTCAGATCCAAATGCAGAATACACCATTGCCTTAACAAATACGCAGTTTCCTACTGGGGTTAAAGAGTTTTATGCACAAAACTCTGGCAGTTTGGACAATCTGTCGTCTCAGAGTGTTGGTGCTGCTGGCGGTGGGCAGTCACATACAAATATTCAACCAACCACGGTCATTGGTTTTGTGATAGCGCTCAATGGCGCTTTTCCGCCGCGAAATTAACAAAAGGAGTAAATTATGAGTGATGCATTTATAGCTGAAATTCGTATGTTTGCGGGTGTTTACTCCCCATATAACTGGTCATATTGTGCAGGACAATTGCAAGCGGTAACGGATAATGCCTCCTTGTTTAGTTTGTTGGGATCAAACTTTGGCGGTGATGGTAGAACGACTTATGCTTTGCCTGATATGCGAGGTCGTATACCTGTAGGCAGTGGGCAAGGTCCTGGGTTACCAAATCGTATAATTGGGCAAAAGTATGGCCTTGAAAAAGTCACGTTGACAGTCAATGAAATCCCAGCACACAACCATTTGGTTCAAGTAACCACGGCGGTTTCTGAATTGGATGCCCCTATTTCAGGCCAGTCGTATATTGGCAGCGATTTACATTATTTACCAGATTCTACATCAGGCCTAAAAACCAACCCATTTGCTGAAGGAACCATTGGCACAACTGGGGGAGATGAACCTCATGAAAATAGAATGCCGATGCTCTATATCGGTTTTATTATTTGTATGAATGGCATTTATCCGTCACGCAACTAACCAAAGGAGTAATAAAATGGATCCATTTATTGGTCAAATTGACATGCTACCGTACACGTTTGCTCCTCGAAGTTACACTGTATGTGATGGGCAATTTGTTGATATTTCTCAAAACCAAGCGCTCTATGCAATTATCGGTACGACTTACGGCGGTAATGGGACTACAAATATGCAAATCCCAAATCTGCAAGGCAGAACGCCAACTATGTTCGGTACTGGCCCAGGTTTATCTCCTGGAGATATGGGTAGTGAAGTTGGTATCCCTGAAGTTGTTTTATTGGAAAGCCAATTACCATCACACAGCCATGATATGTATTGCGGAGAGACCATTAAAGATGGTTTAGTCGAACAGTCAAACAATGTTGGATTAATTTCAGCGGCACGAGGCAGTTCTGGCGGTGTAGCAAGGGTGTACTCATCTCAACCTCGCACTGGATCAAACGTACCGCTTAATTACAACGCTGTACTGAGTAACGGACAAAATCAATCGCATGCAAACCGACAACCATATTTAGCGCTGCAGTTTTGTTTGTGTATAGATGGCGTTTTCCCACCTCGCAGTTAGTTGAGTAAGAGTCTGGTGAAAGTGATTTCGATATTTTTCCTGCTACTTCACTTCGGCATTATCGCAGCTGATAATGCCGAGGGTGCTTACGTGTCATTTAAAAATTACGGCCGAGATGTCGCACTTTTCACCTCAGAAACAGCTAATATTTACACGAGTAATATTGGTCAGGAGTTTTATCTCAACCACAAAATAATTATTCAAGTTGAAAAGGGTTACAAAGACAAGTTTACGCATTTAACAGGTGTATTTCAGACACAGCTTTTGTCTGAACTAAGCAATAGTGACATTGTTTTAATCTCTCCCCAGAAGGGGCAGTTCCTTACGGTTTATAAACGCCTTGAAAATATATCGAGCGTAGAAGCTGTGCAACCAGACTATGCAATAGTAAAAAACCATCATCGCACAAGTAAAGCACGTAAAGGTGTAAATATTCATTTTAAGCCACCAAACCGTTTGCAAAATTCACAATGTGAAGTGTCAATTTCACCGACACGGATCGCCATCATTGATGATGGCTTTGACTTTTCTAGCACAGCGTTGTCACCGTTTAATGTCTTGCTGGAATACGATGCTGATCGACAAGAAGTCATGATAGCTGACACCACGAGAGTTGCTGGGCATGGCACTATGGTGGCAAGTGTAATTGCATCACAGCTCAATTCCAAACCAATCAGTAAAATGAGTCACGTTGCAGAAGTTGTCGCTATTCAACAGGCTAGTACACTCAATTCGGCCATGATATTAGCCTTCAGCGTCGCTCAAAAAATGAATGCCGATATTGTTAACAGTAGTTGGACACTGCCCTTTGTTTCGCAGTTACTGGCAAGTGTCATTGACGATGGTTTATTACATGGTGATGTTTCATTTGTGATTGTGTCGGCAGGCAATCATGCTCAAGACGCATGTATTAGCAATAAACTCTCTGTAATAGAGGGAGTCACTACAATCGGCGCATTGTCTAAAGATGGGAGTATTGCGCCCTTTTCAAATTACGGTAATTGCGTGGATTATTACGCACCATCAACCGCGTTACTTCAAAAACAAAACAAACGTATCGCGGTCAGCGGTACTTCCTCGGCCGCCGCGATGGCAACAGGGGAATTCTCTTATTTGTTAAGTTGTGGCTTATCAAATAATGACATTGAAATCAAAAATAATAAATTAAAGTAAAACTCGTTTAGTCGCTAATTACGTGGCTTGAATATGCTGTTCACTAAGGAGTAAAGGCATGCAAGGGTATCGGGAACGTGGGTATGGAAGTTCAGAGCATGAAACTGAACTTGTTAATATTGATTTTGCGAGTCAGTACAGTGAGAATTTTCCGAAAATCTTGCAAGCATTAGGTGTTTCTCTCGCGGTTTCTAGCTACCAGTCACATGCCGTCATGTTGCTTCGAAGCCGAGCAGATGCGCTTAGCTGTAGCGTTAAGCAGTTTGTTCGGCCAATGGGCGTATGTGTGAGCGAAGATCGTTTCTTAGTAAGTACGGTCAATCGCATTGTGAACTTTAAATCAAGCGATATGTCTCGCAGCAGCGTTTGTCGTGGAGAGTTAGACGATTTAGATTTGCTGGCCAGTAAACTGCGTGACGAAGAGCGTGATACTTCCTCGTTTAAGCAGCTAAGAGCGGAACAGATCAGTGCAATCAAACAGTGCGACAAGCTATTTACTGAGCGCTCTTCTCTAACAACGGGGACCTTGAATACCCATGATATCGCCTGGGGAGACGAAGGCCTGTGGGTAGTCAATTCGAGTTTTTCTTGCCTTGCCACAGTGTCATCTGAGTCCGGATTTACAGCACGATGGAAACCGCACTTTATCAGTGAATTAAAACCAGAGGATCGCTGCCATTTAAATGGTATGGCGATGCAAGATGGGCGCCCAAAATATGTGACCACTTTTAATACATTAGATAGTCAGGACTCTTGGCGAACAGAGCTAAATGGTACGCTGATAGATGTAGATAGTAATGAAATACTGCTTTGTGGATTATCTATGCCGCACTCACCTAGGTGCCACGATGGCCTTGTTTATTTGTGTAATTCCGGTTTAGGCGAAGTGATATGTTACAACCCAGACACCCGCAAACAGTCAACGGTTTGTACCTTACCAGGTTTTACCCGTGGGCTGTCATTTTTGGGCGACTTAATGCTGGTTGCCACCAGTCACGTTCGTGCCTCGAAGGTTGTCAGCAATATCCCGTTGACAGCGTCGCACACCCAGACGGATACGGTGTGTGGTATATGGATAGTAAACAAACATAACGGCGAGATCCTATCAAAATTGCAATTTAAAGGTGATGTGAGTCAGCTTTATGACCTGTGCATTATTCCTAACTCTACGTTTCCTGAAATGATCAGTGGCGATGATGCTCTCGCTGCGCACTTGTATGAATTTACGAAGGAAGTATTGAAATGAAAAAGCTTGATATGACCACCTCAATACTGGGAATGATGATCCCTTCCCTTGTCGCTGCGAATCCGTCTTCAAATATTTCAGAGAGCTATTTTACATCTAGTCATGAGGTGCCGACGCTAGATACAATTAAGGTGAGTGACGATACACACTTTCTGCAAGCTGAGGATGAAAAGCCAGTACAAGTGTTTAACATTGCTAAGCAGGCAAAGGTAAAATCGCATGATGGCGAAAATGCCAAAGCTGCGACACTCGCATTTTTAGCCAAGCAAGGGTTACTCAGTAGTAACGGCATGAATTCCACCCAAGTCAGTGGTGAAGTCAGTATTGCCAAAGAGCTTGCAGCTTCTTGCCAAGTAAATTTTGGTTGTACCACTGCATATGGTAGTAAAGCTAGTTGTGAAGCAGCTATTGGAGGAGGTGTTTGGTTTCCTGATACTGATGACTGTACCGCGGCGGCTGCGCCAGATCCCGATATTAATCTTAAAGGAAACAACCAATCGATTACTTCTGGAGATACCACTCCGAGTGCCAGTGACCATACAGATTTTGGTTCACATCAGACTGGTGCGAGTAACTTTACCCGAACGTTTACCATAGAAAATGTGATTGCAAGCTCTACGTTAACTTTAAGTGGTTCGCCGCTGGTCAGTATTTCTGCTTCGAATGATTTTTCTATTTCAAGCCAACCTGGATCAAGTTCACTAAACGGCGTAACGAGCACGACCTTTGTCGTTCAACTTGATCCGACAACAGTGGGCTCTCCTGAAGCAACTGTGACCATAACCAGCAATGACCCCAACGAAGGCACATATACCTTTAAGGTGGGCGCAACGGTGACAGCGGCGAATACGGCACCCGTTGTTGATTTAGATTCTGCTGCTGGGGGCAATGATAGATCTTCAGCGTTTTCTGAAGGTAGTGGCGGGGTTGGCATTACCAATAGTGCCAGTGTGACTGATGCTGAGTCAGATACCATCAAGACAATTACGGTTTCACTAACTAATGATCAAGATGGAGCGTCCGAAGGGCTCAACGTAACTGGAGCGGCTCAAAATGCCTTAAATGGTGTTTCAGGAAAATCAGATGTCACATTGCAAGATACCATTTCAATTACGGGGGCGACTGCAACGCTTGCTCAAGTGCAAACGTTTTTAGATGCGATCACCTATAACAATTCATCGTCAACGCCCAATACGACAGCAAGAGCAGTGACTGTGGTTGTAAATGACGGTACTGATAACAGTGTGTCACGTACTTCAACCGTCAGTGTCACGAATGTGACGTCGACGACATCGTCTGGCGCGTCATTTAATACGACAACAGGTGCTAATTTAAATCCAGCTATTTTGTTTACCAGTGAAAATGAAACGCTGACAATTGCGCAAACGTCCCATGCGTCGGGCTCGACCGCAGATGGCGGTGGCGGGACTGATACCCTTGCTGTTTCAGATAGCGTCGATATCAGTGGCCTGACGTCATTAACCAATTTTGAGACTTTATCAGCTGAAAACAACGGCAATCTGACCTTAAGCGAATCCCAGCATGAGTCTTTCACCACGATCAATGGTGATGGCACAAACCAGTTCACGCTTTCCAGTGCCAATGGCAATGGCGAATTAACGGGTGATCCAGATATTGAAACATATGTGTTAAATGCTGCTATGACATTTAGTTTGGGCAGCGCGTCGCACAATGTAACGGGCAGTAGTTCCAATGACGTGATAAATGTCGCAGCGTTAACCCCAACAGGCACACTTAACGCCGGTGGAGGCACAGGAGATACTTTGCGTCTTTCCAATGGGGCAAATATTGGCGGGGCTACGATATCAAACACTGAAGTACTAGAGCTTATCTCTGGTGCTTCTGTCACTATGACTGAAGCTCAGCATGACAGTTTTAGCTCTGTTACAGCATCGGGCACTGACACGATCACTATCTCCGCGGCCACTGACGGGTTAACAGGTAACGCGGCAATCGAATCTTACACTCTGTCCGTCGCGAACTCGTTTACACTAGGTGCTGCGAGCCAAAATGTCACAGGTAGCACAAATAATGACACGGTTACTGTGGGGACCTTAGTTGCGACAGGAACGCTTGCTGGTGGTTCAGGCACCGACACTTTGTCAGTAGGAAATGGCGGTAGTATTGCCGCAGCCACCGTATCTGGTTTTGAAAACCTTACTTTATCTAGTGGGGCGTCGGCGAGTTTCAGCGCTGCCCAATTATCGCAATTCTCTGGGACAATAACAGCGGCAGGCACAGAAACCATGTCGATAAGTGGGGACGGAAATATCACGACAGTTTCAGGGGTTGAAAATTACACTGTCAATGATGATACCACCAACTCAAGAACCGTGACGCTTAGCGCTGCCGGGCACTCGGTAACCGCAACAAGTAGCAGTGATGCCGTCACATTTGATGTTGGTACGCTCACTTTTACAGGCACCCTCACTGGCGATAACACAGTTGCAGATACGCTCAGTATGTCTAATGGCGCCAACATCAGTGGAGCAACGATAACAAATATTACCAACTTGTCTTTAGTGACAGGTGCTACGGTAACCATGACTGCGTCTCAAAACGAGAGCTTTAGCGGTTCAATCACGGCAGCTGGCACTGAAACGTTTAACATCACGGGTGATGGAGACATAACGGTGCTTTCGGGCATTGAAAACTATGTGGTAGGTGATGACAGCTCTAATACAAGAACAGTCAATGTAGGCGCGACAACCAGTGCCACTGCTACGTCATCCAGTGACGCGGTTACATTTAATATCGCTGGAAATACGTTTACGGGTAGTCTGACCGGTGAAGCGACGGTCGCTGATACTGTTTTGGCAAGTGATGGTGCCGATACGACTGGGGCGAGCTTTAGCAGCGTGGGTACCTTGTCGCTTGCAAGTGGCGCTACCGTAACTCTCGATGCACAGAACATCAGCGACTTTTCAACAGCGATCAATGGTGCTGCAGGGAGCGAAAGCATACAACTGGTAAGTGGTGGCACATTTAATTTTTCCTCAACTAGTGTGTCGAGCATTGAAACGATTGCGCTTGGTTCAAACAGTGTATTCACTGTGACTATACCCGATAATTTCTCTACCAATGGTGGTAGTGTCACAGTCAGCAATACGTCTGGGGCAGCCATTAATGCTGGCGTGACAATCAACGCTTCAGCGCTTGCTGGTGATAGCCTTGTGATTGCTGCCACTGACTTAACAGGTAATGATACATTAACGGGCGGCGATAGTGCTGACACCATAAGGCCAGGTACGGGTACCGATACGATGACAGGTAATGGTGGCAACGATAATTTTATTGGTGCTGCTGCGGATCTTCATGGTGATACAATCGCTGATTTAGCGGTCGGTGACACACTAACAATCACAGGTGTGACGGGCCTTACAACCAATAATGTACGTTTCAACGGCAACAGCACTTTACAGGTGGATACAGATGCAACCGATTTTGCCGCGGTGGAAGTTGCACTGACATTGTCAAACGCACCTGGCGCGGGTTTAGACTTTACAATTGCCGATAGTGGAGCCAATACACTTATTACGCTCATTGCAGCGAATGATACACCTGTATTCAGCTCATTGAACGGGTTGTCTACGTTTACTGAAAATGGTTCGGCAGTTGCGATTGATAGTGATGCAAACGTTGCTGATACAGAGCTCGATGCGTTAAATGGCGGAAATGGGAACTACAACGGGGCGTCTTTGACCATAGCCAGAAATGGCGGGGCAAGCTCTCAAGATGTTTTCGCGAACTTGAATTTACTTGGAGCACTAACACAAGGAAATACCTTTACATACAACGGCACAAATGTTGGTACTGTGACAACCAACTCTGCTGGTACTTTGGTGCTTACGTTTAATGCAAGTGCAACATCAACTATTGTTGATGGTGTCATTCAATCTATTTCTTATGGGAATACGTCGGAAGATCCACCTTCAAGTGTAACGCTTGATTATACATTTAATGACGGCACTGCCAATAGCACAGGCGCCAATCAAGCAGTCGTAAATATCACAGCGCAAAATGATGCGCCAACAGATATCGCGTTGTCAGCCAATAGCATCAATCAATCAGCCACGAGTTCAGGGGCTAATGTGGGTACGTTATCTACTACTGACGTTGATAGCGCTAACACACATAGCTACACCTTGGTAAATAGCGGAAGTAGTGCAAATGGCACCTGTTCTGCACACTCAGGCAATGGCAGCTTCCAAATCAACAGTTCTAGTTTACAAACTCAGGCAGCCCTGAATGCTGGTGATTACATCGTTTGTGTTCAGTCAAATGATGCAACGACAACATTCCAAAAATCGTTCACAGTTACTGTGGTCGACAATGTTGCGCCTAGTGCACCATCAACGCCAGATCTTGATTCAGCTTCAGATACCGGTGGTTCTAACACTGATAATGTCACGTCAGATACAACGCCAACATTTAGTGGCACAGCCGAGTCTGGCAGTACTGTTAGACTTTATAGTGATCAGTCTGGCAATACTGTGATCGGAAGTGGCACGGCTACAGGCGGTAACTGGCAAATTACGACCAGTACGCTCTCCGCTACTACACACGCCATTACGGCAAAAGCGACGGATGCAAGCAGTAATGAGAGTAGTGCCTCAAGTGCTTTAAATGTAACCATAGATACCAGTGCGCCAAATGCACCAGGTACGCCGGATCTGTCCGCGAGTAGTGATTCTGGCACGTCAAATACAGATAATATTACCAATGATACGACGCCAACTATCACAGGTACTGGCACAACTGGCGACACAATTAACTTGTTGTCTAGTCTCGACGGCAATATTGGGAGCACTACTGTGTCTGGTGGTGCCTGGAGTATTACAACCTCTACTTTACAGGTTGGCAGTCACGCTATCTCGGCGCAATCTGTCGACAATGCGGGCAATACTGCGAATTCGGCAAGTAATTTATCTTTAACTATAGATACTCAAGCACCGAGCGGCCACGGTGTTTCGTTTGGCGACAGCTTATATTCCAACACCGAAAAAACAGCGGCGTCTTTTACCTTTAGCAGCGCAGAAGTGGGGGCAACATACAGCTACACCATTTCGAGCAGCAATGGCGGCACGGCGGTGACGGGCAATGGCACGGTGACGTCAGCCAGTCAGCAGCTATCCAACTTGGATTTAAGTGCCCTTAATGATGGTACGCTGACTTTATCTGTGACCTTAACGGATACCGCTGGCAATGGGGCCACAGCAGTGACTGCCAGCAGCACATTAGATACGACCGCGCCAAGTGGTCATAGTGTGGCCCTGAATGACACCAGCTATAACAGCACAGAAACCGGATCTGCTAGCTTTAGTTTCAGTAGT
>NZ_JAKRFY010000022.1:0-117917 GCF_022347805.1 Pseudoalteromonas sp. Of7M-16
AGATGGCTGAGTGGTTGAAAGCACCGGTCTTGAAAACCGGCATACGTTAATAGCGTATCTAGGGTTCAAATCCCTATCTCTCCGCCACTACAATAAGCATTTGTTTAATGACAACATGATGCTTTACAAACATGGAGAGATGGCTGAGTGGTTGAAAGCACCGGTCTTGAAAACCGGCATACGTTAATAGCGTATCTAGGGTTCAAATCCCTATCTCTCCGCCATATCAAGCCCAAGCTAACATTAGCTTGGGCTTTTTTATTCATTACTTCCTCTCATTTCTACTTATGTGAAAATGCGTTAGATTTTGAAATTAAGACTAATGTATCATTGATACAGTGCTACGAAAGTCAAAGACTTAGTCTCTAACATAGTTTAGTAAGGTGTTTGTGATGAAAAAAGTGGCCACTGCGATCGGTATTTCAATGCTTTCTCCACTTATTGTCGGTAGTTTACTGGGTGTATATTTCTATATTACGACAGGGCAGGGACAATTATTCGTTCAGTTGTTGACCACGGCCATATCCAATGCTCACATTGTGGGCTTAGCCATGGCGCTGTGCGTTTTACCTGTTTACTTGTTCCTATATAAGCGGAACAAATTAACTTATTCTGCTCTGACTACGGCTGCAATGTTGGGAGGTACTGCATTGACCTTGTTACTTTCCGTATCGGGAGGGCCCATATTGATTGCTAATGCAGTGATGTGTGCGTTGGCATCTGCGTTATTTTTATACAGCTTAAGAAAGCAATGATAATTGTGCTGTTTGCAAAATGAACAGTTGATGTTGTATTGACGACAAATTGGTACTTTTTCCTCGTAAAAGGTTTCATTTGTGTGCGTGAAAGAGTACCTTTACTGTTTATATGTAAGAATGTTCAGTACCAACAATGCAAAAGCAAAAATTTTATGAGTTGTTAAATCAACAGGCAAAGGGACTCATTGATGGGGAGCGAAACCATATCGCAAATATGGCTAACTTGAGTGCCTTGCTCTTCACGAATATGGAAGATATAAACTGGTCCGGTTTTTATTTGATGGATGGCGACAATGAACTTGTTTTAGGCCCATTCCAAGGCAACCCCGCATGTATTCGAATTCCTGTTGGTAAAGGCGTCTGCGGTACAGCAGTATCAGAAGCAAAAACACAGTTAATTGAAGATGTACATGCTTTTGAAGGTCACATTGCATGTGATGCTGCGTCCAACTCAGAAATAGTGATACCAGTTTATAAGCAAGGTAAAGTTTTTGCGGTATTGGACATCGATAGTCCTAGTTTGGCAAGATTTGACGAACAAGATAGACTGGGATTAGAAGCGTTAGTTAAAAGCTTCGAGGAAACACTTTAAAATGAAAGATATGCTTAATGTACAAGACTACTTGTTTTCCAACTTTGATGTTGGCGACTGGGAAGGTGATGAAGAACAAGTTGCAGAGACGCTTAATGAACTCATTCACTTTGCTTGGGAGAGATTACCCGAAGATCTTGGAAGTGAGCAAATTGATCAAATTATAAATGGTATTTGGGAACATCTTCGCGGTGATATGGCATTAATTGAAACCGACTTAGATGAACTCTTAGACTGGGTTACACACTATATTAATTCATCATTAGATGAGAATATTTAAATAGGTTTAGACATGGAAACCACAAACAAGCTAAAAGATATTAACGAGGTATTGGAGTTTTTATACTCAGAATTTCCTCAGTGTTTTAAACAAAAGGATGGTATTAAACCACTCAAAGTTGGGATCTTCAAAGATATTGCTGAGAAGATCGAAGGCTCTGATAAAGTTAGTAAAACGCAAGTTAGGCAAGCACTAAGAAAGTACACATCTAGCTGGCGCTATTTAGAAGCCGTTACTAAAAATGAATTTCGTGTTGACTTAGAAGGCGGCCAGGCTGAAAAAGTAGAGCAAGAACACGTTGAACATGCGCAAAAAGCACTTGAAGAAAGCCGTGCAAAGATGGCTAAGCGTAAGAAACCGCAAAGGCCTCGTAACGACGGTGACACAAAATCTTACAAATCAAAAGGGCAAGGCCAGCCACGCCATGCTAATAAAAAGCCTAGAGTTAATAAGAAACCTGCACAGCAACAGCAGCGCAGAAGTTCAGGAAAAGTTGAACCTCTTCCAGCAAATGAGGTCAAGGTTAATAATAAAGTTAAAGTTAAACTTGGCCAAGCACTAGTAAATGCAACGATTACTGAAGTTAATAAAGACGAAGTACACGTTGAGCTTGTTACTGGTATGCAGGTTAAGACCAAGGCCGAAAGCCTATTTATTCTATAAGGAGTAGTGTATGAGTAAAAATTTACCACTCATTGGGGCAGTTGCACTGTTTGTTTCAAACACATGTTTGGCAGCAAATAGCGTTGTAACAGAAAAAGATATACCAGTGCTTAAGCCAGAATTACAGCACGCAACAGCTACGAAGAGAGTGACAAGTAAATTTACTCGTGACCACTACAAACGTTTTAAGCTCAACGAAACACTGTCTGAAGAGATATTTGACCGATATGTAGAAACACTGGACTACAATAAGTCTATTTTTCTTCAGTCTGACGTAGATGCTTTTAAACAACATAAAGCAAAGTTTGATGAAGCACTGATGAGTGGTAAGTTAGACTTTGCTTTTGAAATGTTCAACGTGAGCATGAAAAGACGTTTTGAACGTTTTGAGTACGCCATTTCTTTGTTAGACAAAGAGATGAAGTTTGATACCCCAGATGCATTTTACTATGACCGCGAAGAGGCAAAGTTTGCCAAAGACCAAGCGGAATTGAATGAGTTTTGGCGTCAAAGAGTTAAATCAGATGCTTTGCGTTTAAAGCTCACTGGTAAAGACTGGGAAGGGATCAAAGAAATTCTAGCTAAACGCTACAAAAATGCTCAGAAGCGATTAGTACAAACAAATAATGAAGATGCCTATCAGATCGTCATGAATTCTTTCGCTCGCAGTGTTGAGGCGCATACATCATATCTGTCGCCGCGCAGAGCGGAACAGTTTAAGATGGACATGGACCTTGAGCTCGAAGGGATCGGGGCTGTTTTAGGTTACGATGAAGACTACACAATTATCCGCAGCCTAGTACCTGGCGGACCTGCGGACAAATCTGAAAAAATTAAAGCAGACGATAAAATTATCGGTGTTGCTCAAGATGGTGAAGAATTTGTTGATGTCATTGGGTGGCGATTAGATGACGTTGTTGATCTTATTAAGGGACCAAAAGGTACCAAAGTGAGATTACAGTATCTTAAGGGTAGTGACTCTCATGGTACACCTAAAATTGTTGAAATAACCCGTGATAAAATACGACTTGAAGATCGCGCTGCAAAGTCGTCTGTATTTGAAGCTCAGTACTCAGATCTAACAAGTAAAATTGGCGTTATTGAGATCCCAAGTTTCTACAATAACTTGTCCGAAGATGTCTTAAAAGAAATCAAATCACTTAAAGCGCAAAAAGTCGATGGCATTGTGATAGACCTGAGACAAAATGGCGGCGGATCTTTATACGAGGCGAAGAAGCTTTCCGGGCTATTTATTGATAAAGGACCAATTGTTCAGATTCATACAGCGAACAACCGTATTGATGTGCAAAAAGACCAAGATGGAAAAACCTATTACGAAGGGCCTATGACTGTGCTGGTTGATAGATACAGCGCATCTGCGTCAGAGATATTTGCTGCGGCAATGCAAGATTATGGCCGTGCTGTTGTGATAGGTGAACAAACATTTGGTAAAGGTACAGTGCAGCAGCACAGGGGTCTTAGAAAAACTTACGATCTGTTTGAAAACCCACTTGGTAGCATTACCTATACCATTGCGAAGTTCTACCGTATTAACGGTGGAAGCACGCAAAACAAAGGTGTGATACCTGATATTTTACTCCCTTCATTTATCGAACCTGAAGAATGGGGCGAAAGCCAAGAAGACAATGCTCTTCCTTGGGATAGCATTGCAAGAGCTAAATATAAAACGATTGATGACCTAACGTCTGTTATTGGTCATTTAAATGAAAAGCACAATAAGCGTATTGCGAAAGAACCTGAGTTTTCGTATGTGTTCGACGATATTAAACGTTATAAAGAGCAGGAAACTGAAGTTTCAATTTCGCTTGTAGAGTCTGAGCGCAAAAAAGAGCGTGAAGAAAGAGATCAAAGAGCGCTGGTTCGTACAAACGAGAGATTAAAGCGTTTAGGGATGGAAGCGATTGAAAAGCTGGATGATGTTCCAGATGTGATATCAGACTTGGATCCGTATCTAGAAGAAGCCGCACTTATCACACAAGATATGATCAATTACGGCAGACTTGTGAAAAACGATATTAAGTCGAGTTAATAAGATACTTCAAATGAAAAAGGCGCGAGAGCGCCTTTTTTCGTTACTCCTGCTTGCAAATTTGTTATTATCGTCAGCCGCAACAAGACAACATGAGACCATGTTTATCAATCCGTATTGATAATTGGCACAATCAATCAGCGAGAAATTTAAACCTTCGTATAAGCAACATGCTTTTATTGAAAGATGAATTGTCGTTTATTAAAAATTATTAAACCGGATTGGTAAAATAGAGTAATAGCTACTCGGTCAAATAATAATACGCACCGCAATGAGTGCGAGGGGTACATAAATTTGAAACAACCAAAATCGGCATCCGCTTGGGATGCTTTTATACCAATTATCGTTTTAGTCAGTTTATTAGGGGCTGCTGTTTATTTGTATGGTGATAATTCATCATCCGGCCCAAATCAAATCGCACTTTTATTTGCGACCTTTACAGCTGCACTTATTGGACTAAAAAACGGTTTTACCTGGAAAACGCTTGAAGAAGCAATGATTAAGGGTATCACTATTTCTCTAGGCGCCATATTGATCTTACTCATGGTAGGCGCTTTAATCGGTACTTGGCTGCTATCAGGTACGGTTCCTACGCTTATCTACTACGGACTACAAATTATTAATCCCTCTTGGTTTTATGCAGCCAGTTGCTTAATTTGTGGCATAGTCGCAATGAGTATAGGTAGTTCTTGGACGACAGCTGCAACAATTGGTGTTGCACTTCTTGGAGTGGCCAATGGGCTTGGGTTAGACCCCGTTGTTACCGCAGGTGCTGTCATTTCCGGTGCATATTTTGGTGACAAACTAAGCCCACTGTCTGAAACCACGAATCTAGCACCAGCTGTCGCTGGCAGTGACCTATTTGATCATATTCAGCACATGCTATGGACAACCGTTCCAAGCTTTGTTATTGCGCTCATCATTTTTATCATTATGGGCTTTAATGCTGATGTCGCGAGTGACGCAAATAAGATAGACGCTATTAGTGCTATTTTGCAAAGTAACTTTAACATTAACATTTTTATGTTAGTTCCTTTGGTCATTCTATTGGCTCTAGCGGTTAAAAAAATGCCAGCGTTTCCTGCTATTTCAATTGGTGCTGTGGTTGGTGCTGTTTGGGCTCTCTTATTTCAAGGTGATTTGATTGCGAGTCAGATTGATGCAAGTCAAGGCGAGTTAGTAGGGCAATTTAAGCTGATTTGGGCCACTTTCTTTGATGGTTTTAGTGTCCAAACTGGCGATGTGAAAATGGATGACCTTTTAAGTGGCGGTGGTATGTCTAGCATGCTGACGACGACTTGGTTAATAATGACCGCACTTATGTTTGGTGCCATCATGGAAAAAACAGGCCTTTTAGAAGTGTTTGTGCGCAGTATCCTTCGTATTGCAAAAAGTACAGGTTCACTTATCGCATCTACGATCGCGACATGTTTTGGTACTAACTTAGTTGCTGCCGATCAGTACATCGCGATTGTGGTACCTGGCAGAATGTTCAAAGAGGAATATAAACGACGTGGATTACAAAGCGTCAACTTGTCAAGAACGCTTGAAGACGGCGGAACGATTACCAGTCCACTTATCCCATGGAATACCTGCGGTGCGTACATGCAAAGCGTCCTGCTCATCAATCCACTTGATTACGCAGTGTATGCATTTTTCAATCTGATAAATCCATTGTTAGCAATTGTTTATGGTTACCTCGGGGTTAAAGTTTTAAAACTTAAACCAAGAGAGCAAGAATAAAGACAAGCGGCCTCACACAAGTGGGGCCTTTTATTGTTTTAACAGTGATATTACTCGTCTAAACTTATTTACAGGCTACATTTCACTAATTTAATATTATAAAATCCTGTCCAATAGATAATGAGTGCTCTAAACGGGCGCTGAACTTACGCAATTAGATATTGGCATTTAATAGACAAGCAGATATTGGCCGCAGAGCGTTGTTTATATTATTTTGGCCAACTAATGCGATGAAGGAATTTAAATGACGCAGAAACCGCAAGCTAAACTTTTAGCAGATTACCAACCACCTAGTCACCAAGTTGAACACCTTGATCTGACTTTTCATTTATCACCACAGCAAACAAGAGTCATAGCCAAGTACAGTTTATCGGCAAATAGCGAGCAGTCTTATGTTGAGTTAGATGGTATTGATTTAAAGCTTATTTCTTTAAAAGTGAATGGCCAGTCTCATACTCAATATACCCAGTTGGTTGACGGTATAAAAATAAACTCGGTCCCCGCTTCATTTGATCTTGAAATAGAAACAGAAATTGCACCTGAACTAAATACTTCTTTAGAGGGGTTATACCTCTCTGATGGTGCATACTGTACGCAATGTGAAGCAGAAGGGTTTAGAAAGATAACCTACTTCTTTGACAGGCCAGATGTACTTGCGACCTATCGCGTTACTGTAATTGGCAGCAAAGATTTTCCATTTTTGCTATCCAATGGAAATCAAGTTGATTCGGGGACTTTAGAGGACGACAAACACTTTGTGACTTGGGAAGACCCATTTAAGAAGCCATCATACTTATTTGCTTTAGTCGCGGGAGACTTTGACAAGCTTGAGGACAAATTTGTCACTAAAAGTGGAAAGGAAGTCAAGTTACAGCTGTTTGTGGATAAAGGTAACCTATCTAAAGCACCACATGCAATGGCGTCACTACAAAAGTCAATGAAGTGGGATGAAGAGCGTTTTAACTTAGAGTATGACCTTGATATCTATATGATTGTTGCGGTTGATTTCTTCAATATGGGAGCAATGGAGAACAAGGGCCTGAATGTATTCAACAGCGCTTGTGTCTTAGCGAACCAGGAAACAGCGACGGATAGAGACTATCACGTCATCGAGTCAATCGTTGGGCACGAGTACTTCCACAATTGGACAGGTAACCGGGTCACATGTCGAGATTGGTTCCAGTTGAGCCTAAAAGAGGGTTTAACAGTTTTTAGAGATCAGGAATTTAGCAGTGACCTAGGATCTAGAGCACTTAACCGAATTGATGCTGTCAATGCAATGAGAACGCATCAATTTGCCGAAGATGCAGGGCCCATGGCACACCCAATACGTCCAGAGAAAGTCATTGAAATGAATAACTTTTACACTGTGACAGTTTACAACAAAGGTGCTGAAGTGATCCGTATGATGCATACGTTATTGGGAGAGCAGGGCTTTCAGCAAGGCATGAGTCTGTATTTTGAGCGGCACGATGGTCAAGCTGTTACTTGCGATGACTTTGTCAATGCAATGGCTGACGCGACGAATACAGATTTAAATCAGTTTAAGCTTTGGTATCAGCAATTTGGTACTCCCACTTTAAATGTGGCTACAAAATTCGATCCTGAGTCGAAAACTTATGAAATTGAGCTAACACAAACGCATGCTAAAAATGACCCGGTCACAGCGCCTTTACATATTCCTGTGGCAATAGAGTTATTGGATGAGCAAGGACAGGCAATTGTGTTAAATACGGCTGATTTAAAACAGGGCCGTGTTCTTGAGTTGACGAAAACCAGTCAAGCTTTCAATTTTGAGAATATTGGAGCAGAACCTACCCCTGTGCTATTGGAGGACTTTTCTGCACCGTGTTTACTAAAGTATGATTACACATTGTCACAGCTTAGCCACATCGCTAAATATGCATCTAGTTACTATGCGAGATGGGAAGCAATGCAAATTCTGTTTACTCATCAAATACGTTCGTATGTTGAGAATACAGAGTCAACAGGGCCCATGACTGAAGAGCTTGCTTCAGTATTAGTTAGTATGTTTGAAAACAAGCCAGCAGATCTTGCTATTCTTGCTGAATACATCTCCGTACCTAACTTTGACACTTTATCTGGAGGGTACGACGTTGTGCCTGTAGATGCGCTTTGCAACGCAATAGAGCTTCTTGAGCAACAGGTTGCTCAACTACTCGAAAAGCATCTTGTCGCATTTTATACAAGCACACAAGATAGCGGTGGTTTAAGTTCTGAAGATGTGGCGATACGTGCACTTAAGAATAAATGCCTTTACTACTTGGCATTGACTCAATTTGATGTGACGAGCCATCTGGTTGAACAGGCTAATTCTATAAACATGACAACTAAATTAGGTGCGTTAAAAAGCGCCTTAAATGCGCAGCACACTCTGTCAACAAAATTAATGGAAGAGTTTGATGCTCAGTGGAGTCACGACCTACTTGTAATGGATAAATGGTTTGCATTACAAGCAACCAATCAGTCTGATGCCTGTATAGATGTTGTGCTGTCGCTGTATTCCCATCCTTGTTTTGATAAATCAAATCCAAATAGAGTTCGTTCTCTAGTTGGTTCTTTTGCCAGATCAAACCCAAGGCAGTTTCACAGAGAAGATGGCAGAGGGTATGAGCTCCTGGCTGATTTAATTGCGGAATTAAACGAACTCAATCCACAAAATGCATCACGAATAATCACCCCGCTATTGTCATATAAGAGGTTTGACCAAAACCGACAGGAAAAAATGCGTGCACAATTGGAGCGTTTAGCTGCAATTTCTGACTTAAGTGATGATTTATTTGAGAAAATAGATAGAGCCTTAAACTGATTGATGCAAGAATATTACTTTTTTTTAAGACTCACTTACGAACAATGTTTAGCCTATTACGAAGGTGACATTGAATACATACAGGTTGTGGAAGATGGCGGGAAGCGAATTCGCTTCCCTGCAACACATATTAGACGGTTTGTATCGAGCATTGGTGTTAGTGGTCGATTTAGATTGCAGCTTGACGATAGTAATCGATTTATAGCGCTTGAAAAGGTGACTTGATCGGCAAAAAGACTTTCTGAGATAAAGTATTTTTGTTAATTCGGTTTGTTTTAAACTTAAATTACGTGTTATAACTACTCTGGTAAGACGTCTTACCAAGGTTAAAAGACGGGCTAAAAAGTTAAAAATGCACCGAACGAACGCGTAAAATTTGTAATTTTCGATTTTCGCTTCTATCGTTACGACAACAAAAAACAATAACTTGATTAGATTTACCCGCCATAAGGGGGAGAAATAATGATAAAAAAAGCGCGCTTTACTAAGAACAAGATTATGCTTGGGCTTGGAGCAGCCATTTTTGGAAGTGTTGGCATGCATGCGCACGCCGCGAATTTCCAGGTCGGTGATTTTGAAATAACGTTCGATTCGACGTTTTCATATGGTCAGAGCATCAGGGTAGAAGACAGAGACTTTGGGCATATTGGTAAGAGTAACCATCCAAGGTTTGACTGGACGGGTTATAATGCCTCTACAGGTAACACTTTATACTCTTCTTCTCAAGTTTGGAGTCAGCCAGGTGCATACTCCAACAATGGTGATGCGGGTAATTTAAACTTTGACTCTGGTGATACTTTCTCGCAATTGCTCAAAGGCACTCATGAGTTTGCTATTACTAAAGATAACTACGGTTTCTTCTCTCGCTTCATGTATTTTTATGACTTCGCGATGGAAGATGGCGATTTCGCATATCGTAACCCTGTGTCAGGTCAGCAAGTAGATCCTTGTGCTGATGACGACACGAAAGAGCAAGTATGTTCGGATGCGCGATTACTTGATGCGTTCGTTTGGGCGGATTTTGATTTAAATGACGGTAATAACCCACTATCAATTCGACTTGGCCAACAGGTTATTAACTGGGGTGAAAGTACACTAATTTCACATGGTATCAACGTTAACCCAGTTGATATAGATCGACTTAAGGCACCCGGTTCTGAGTTAAAAGAGGCGTTTATCCCTGTAGGCATGCTTTGGGCCTCGTTGGGTATTACTGAGAACATCACGCTAGAAGCTTTTTATCAGTATGAATGGCATGAAACGCGCCTGCCGGCAACTGGTAGTTATTTCTCAACAAATGATTTTGCCTCTGCAAATGGTTACGGCCAAAACGTGCAACTTGGTTTTACGTCAAACCCGGATATTGACTTACACCATTTAACTGAAGCATTAAACTCTCTTCAGGCAAATTGGGTTGGAGCTTTAGCAGCACAAGGTTTGGATGTTACTGACCAGAGTGTGTTAAACAGCGCAGAAGCGCGACAAATGCTGTCATCTATGTATCTCGCATACCCAACACGTGTTGCCCTGAAAGGCAAAGGTGATGCAGGTAAGACAGACGCGGACGATAGTGGTCAATTTGGTATTCGCTTAGGTATGTTCGTGCCTGAGTTAAATGACACAGAGATCGCACTTTATCATATTAATTATCACAGCCGTAGACCTCTGATTTCAGGTAAAGCCTCTGACTTTACCACTAGCGCAATCATACAGGACCTTGAATATATTCAAAGTAATAAGATCACTGAGGATAATGTCACCAACCTGAATGCCTTTACCCAGGCTGTAATTGTTTATCCTGAAGATATCAAGCTTTATGGTCTGAGCTTTAATACGGCGATTGGTGAAACTGCGTTTTCTGGTGAATTTGCTTACCGTCAAGATGAGCCACTACAAATTGACGATGTAGAACTTCTTTATGCTGGTATGGTAGAGCAGTTAGCAGCGGCGGGTATTAGAGATGACTTCAGAGGTTTTTCTCAACTGAGTCAAGGTAACGCAACCGCTTATGTTGAACCGGGTCAAGTTGCACAAGGCTACGTACTGAAAGATACCATGCAGCTTCAGTTTACAGCAACACACCTATTTGGCCCATCATTAGGCGCAGATAGCTGGGCAGTGGTTGGTGAAGTTGGTGCGGTTACCATTAAAGACATGCCAGCTTACGACGAGCTGCGTTTAAATGTAGCGGGTACAGGCCGAAGTGGTACAATCGAAGGGGTTGAAGGTCGTAACTACGATTTAATTCACCAAGCTGTATCTAACGGTCCTGAAGTAAACCCATTCCCAACAGCTTCTTCTTGGGGTTACCGCCTGATTGCAAAGGGTGAGTATAACAACCTTTTCTCTGGCGTAAACTTTTCACCAAGAGTTGTATTTTCACATGACGTAAATGGTACGACACCTGACCCTATGTTCCTGTTTGTTGAGGATAGAAAGTCAATGGGTCTAAACCTTAACTTTAGTTATCAAAATGCGTGGTCATTTGATTTAGGGTACAACACTTTCTGGGGCGGTGGCGCAACAAATACGTTCTCAGACCGTGACTTCGTATCATTCAATATTAAGTATTCAATTTAAGGGCTTTCGATATGTTTAGAAAACCTACACTATTAGCAGCATCAATAATGACAATAATGGCTGCTCCAATTGCATTAGCGAAAATGACGCCAGAAGAGGTCGCTCGTTTAGGCAAAGATTTGTCTCCAATTGGCGCAGAAGTCGCCGGTAACGCAGACGGCACGATCCCAGCGTGGACTGGCGGAATTACTAAGCCACCAGCTAACTTTAAGCCAGGTATGCACCATCCGGACCCATATGCTGGCGACAAAGTTTTGTTTACTATCGATAAGAGTAATCTTGATAAATACAAGGACAATTTGAGCCCTGGACAAATCGCCTTGTTTGAAACATACCCTGATACATTCAAAATGAATGTGTATCAGACACGACGCAGTGCAGCATATCCACAGTTTGTTTACGATGCTACCAAGAAGTACGCATCTACAGCAGAGTTAATTGAAGGCGGTAATGGTATTAAAAATACCGCAATTGGTATTCCTTTTCCTATTCCTGAAAATGGATTAGAAGCTATTTGGAACCACCTGTTAAGATACCGTGGTTTGTCAATTGCTCGTAATGGTGGTCAGGCAATGCCAACGGCTTCGGGTTCATACAACATTATTGGTTTTGATGAGAAGCTACTAGTAAAATACTCAGATCCAAGTGCAACGCCAGAAGAGCTGCAAAAGTCTAACGTACTGTTTAAGTTTAAACAGAAAGTGACAGAGCCGGCTCGACTAGCAGGTACGGCACTGCTAGTTCATGAAACGATGGACCAAATCTTAACGCCACGTCAAGCTTGGACCTATAACACGGGCCAACGTCGTGTACGTCGAGCACCGAATGTTGCATATGATGCACCTGGAACAGCTTCTGACAGCCTACGTACTACAGATGACTTTGATATGTTCAACGGTTCACCAAACCGTTATAACTGGACATTAAAAGGGAAAAAAGAGATGTACATTCCGTACAACAGCTATAAATTGCATAGCGACTCTCTTAAGTATGATGACATTTTGAAAGCCGGTCATATTAACCCTGAGCATGTTCGTTACGAAAAGCACCGTGTATGGGTTGTCGAGGCAAACCTTAAAGAAGGCACTCGTCACATTTATAAAAAGCGTGTGTTCTTTATTGATGAAGATAGCTGGCAAATTCATGTCGCTGATCTATACGATAATCGTGACCAAATGTATCGCGTAGCGATGGCACACGGTATCAATTACTACGATGTACCAACTCACTGGAGTACACTTGACGTTTACCACGACTTAAACTCTCGTCGTTATCTAGCCATAGGTTTGGACAACGAAGAAAAAATGTATGATTTTACGCAGTCTTTCCAAGACAATGAGTTTACTCAAAGCGCACTTCGTCGAGAGGGAAGACGTTAATATTACGTCTTCTGGGATCAAGTAATTGGTCTTTCTACGCTCTATTAAAGTTGGGCTCGCCGTAGCCCAACTTTATCCCCCCAGTCATTCACGACATTTTTTATTTGAGTATTCATAATGATTAAGAAGTTAATTGCAACGTCGATTGCAGTGCTCGTTATGCAAAGTGAAGCTTTTGGCAGCGCCGAAGAAGCGTTGAGAGTTGCACACCCAGAGAAAACCTTGCTAACCGATATAACCTATAGTGGCGATAGATTAGTCGCGGTAGGAAAGCATGGCACCATTGTGTTCAGTGATGACGGTTCCAGTTGGCAACAAGCACACGTACCAATTCAATCTTTATTGACCGCTGTAGATTTTACAACAGCAGAAAGAGGTTGGGCGTGTGGCCATGATGCGTCGATTTTACACACCACAGACGGTGGCGTATCTTGGCAAATTCAACAATACCTTCCAGATCTAGAAAAACCTTGTTTAGATATTGAGTTTGTTAATGACAAGCAAGGCTTTGCTATTGGTGCTTATGGCATGATGTATCAAACTCAAGACGGCGGAAAAAGCTGGAATAAACGCTTTTTAAGTGAGTTTGTTCATCCCGATGATGTCGACTATTTGGCAGAACTGAAACAAGACGACCCGCAAGCATATGAAGATGAAACGCAATTCATACTGCCACATTTCAACCGCATGCTAATTGATGGGCAAAACATATACCTCGTTGGTGAGATGGGGTTGTTTGCTGTAAGTCATGATCTAGGGGTAACGTGGGAAAGGCAGGAGGAGTTCTATTCAGGCTCTTTGTTTGCAGTTAATAAAAACCAACACAGTGAGCTGATAGTCGCAGGCCTTCGTGGTAACACCTTTCAATCAGCAAGTGATGATATTTCGTTTACACCAACTAAGGTAGACAAAGCGGCGACGATAAATAGCATCGTTGAATATAAGAACAATCAAATAATGTTGGCCAATAGTGGTTTTATCTTCACGGTGACAGGCAACAAAGTTCAAACGAGACAATTGAAAAACGGGAAATCTATTCTTTCTGGTGTGATACACAACGGCAAACTTGTGCTTGCAACAGAAGAAGGCATTCAAAATATCGAGGTTGATCGCTAATGCAGTCTATATTAAATCAACTAGTGTACGTCGTATTTAGACATCGTTTTATGGTTATTGCGCTGTTTGCGCTCACCACCTTATTTTTAGGCTTTAAGTCTACCCAAATCCAATTGGATGCCTCATTCAATAAAAATATTCCTTTAAATCATGACTATATGAAGGTGTATTTGAAGCACGAAAAACAGTTTGGCGGAGCCAATAGTATTTTAATTTCTGTGTGTGATGCGGATGGCGATATATTCAATCCAGAATTTTTCTCACAGCTAAAAGCTGTACATGATCAGCTTTACTTTATACCGGGCGTTAATCGCCCGCTAGTAAACTCGATATTTGCGCCGAGCGCCCGATTTGTTGAAGTGGTAGAAGATGGTTTTGCGGGTGGCCCGATTATTCCAGCAAACTTTACGGCAGACGAAGCAGGTTTAGCGGTAGTTAAGCAAAATATTGAGAAAGCCAAAGTGGTTGGCCGTATGGTCGCGAGCGACTATTCTTGTGCCATGGTATCGGCTCAGCTGATGGAGACCGATCCACAGACTCAAGAGAAGCTAGATACTTTAGCGTTTGCAAAAAAACTTGAGTCAGAGATCAGAGATCCACTTAGTACAGAAAAAGTATCAATTCACATCATCGGTTTCGCTAAAATGGCAGGGGATATCGCTGATGGTGCCAAAGATGTGGTGTTCTTTTTTGCAATAGCCATTCTTTTTACTTTTATAATGGTTTGGTTGTTTTGTAAGAGCTTTAAACTCACATTATTACCAATTGCATGTTCATTAATCGCTGTTGTTTGGCAGCTAGGCCTGTTGTCGGTACTTGGTTTTGGCCTTGACCCAATGTCGATATTGGTGCCATTTTTAGTTTTTGCCATCGGTGTGAGTCACGGCGTACAAATGATCAATGCCATAGGTAAAAAGGTATCCGAAGGTGTAAGTAGCAAAGTCGCAGCAGAGGCGAGTTTCAAAGCACTACTGATCCCTGGTGGTATCGCCTTATTATCAGACACCATTGGATTCATGACATTGCTGGCGATTGATATCGGCATTATACGAGAGCTTGCAATTACAGCGAGTTTAGGTGTTGCTGTAATTATCTTCACCAACTTAATTCTGTTGCCTGTTTTAGCCTCTTATTTCAAATCTTCTAAAATGAACCGAGTCGATGACGGGAAGAATGAGACTAATAGTGTATTTACTAAACTACGAGAGAGTTTGGTTTTAGCGACAGATAAACGGTACGCAAGCGTTATTCTTCTTATCTCAGCAGGTTTATTTGCTTTTGGTTATTGGCAGTCGAAAGACATGCGCATTGGCGATTTGCATGCGGGAGCGCCAGCACTTCATGAAGATGCGCGTTACAACTTAGACACCTTCTTGATATCAGATAGGTATGAGATCTCATCAGACATTTTAAAAGTGTTGGTAGAGGCATATCCGGCGGCCTGTACTGAACACGATACGATGGAACGAGTAAGTCGATTCCAGTGGCGAGTAGAAAACCTTGCTGGCGTACAATCTGCAGTTTCTTTGAGCTCGGTTGCGCAAGCTGTTAATGCAGGTTACAACGAAGGCAATTTGAAATGGCAAACCTTGCCTAGAAATGGTGCGTCTTTAGTACAGGCAACTTCCAGAGTAGAAACAAGTACTGGTCTACTCAATGGCGATTGCTCCGTAATGCCAATTATCATCTTCATGGATGATCACAAAGCGGAAACCATTGACCACGTCGTGTCTCAAATTAAATTGTTTGCAAACGAAGAGGGGACAGACCGAGTTAGTTTTAAGCTGGCTTCCGGCCCTATCGGTGTGATGGCAGCAACAAACGAATCAGTCGCGGCTGCACAATTACCAATGATGATCTATGTTTATGGTGCGGTGATTATTTTGTGCCTGATCAGTTTCAGAAGTATACGCGCAACAGTTGCGGTTGTATTGCCTTTGTATATTGTTTCAACACTAGCACAAGCGCTGATGGTTAAATTGGAAATTGGACTTACTGTATCCACGCTGCCGGTCATTGCACTGGGCGTAGGAATTGGTGTCGATTATGGTATCTATATCTTATCTTCAATGATGAATCAGCTAAAACAAGGTATGCCTTTATCAGCTGCTTATCGCAATGCGTTGGCTGAACGAGGTAGCGCTGTTTTGTTTACGGGTATAACACTTGCGATCGGCGTGAGTACTTGGATTTTCTCTGCATTAAAGTTTCAAGTTGATATGGGGATCCTACTGACGTTTATGTTCTTAGTGAATATGCTTGGTGCTGTGTTGTTGTTACCTGCGATAGGTACTTTTATCTGGCCTGACCAGAAAAAAAAGTGTGAATAATTGTGCTCTTAAATGGCCTTAATTGGCCATTTATATCTACAATTTGTGAATATATGACCAACTGGCTGAAAAGCCTCAAATGTTTTTGTCAAAAAAGCTTTTTATTAGCGCCAGAAAGGTTAAAATCCTCTGGACTCCACGCTAATAATTGGCTGTACAAATAATCTACCGTTCAAAGGTGGTATAGATTAAGGAACACATAATGACACAAAGTGAAGGTCCAGCATCGGTTATCCTTGATAACGTTTGCAAGTTGATCCAGAAAAAAGTTCATGCCGATAACGTGTCGCTCGTTGAAACATTCGCCAAAGCCTTGTACAGCAACATGTCTAAAGAGGATTTGGCACATCGTAACGACAGCGACCTGTACGGTGCTGCTTTGAGTCTTTGGAATTCTCTCGAAAAGAATACCTCAGACAACGCAGTTATCCGTGTATTCAACCCTGAAGTTGCAAAAGATGGCTGGCAATCGTCTCACACGATTGTAGAAATCATCTCAGATGATAAGCCGTTTTTGGTTGATTCAGTGCGTATGGCACTTAGCCGTAAGAATATTGCATCGCATTTGCTTTTACACTGCCCTCTCAAAATCAACCGTGACCAAGAAGATAAAATCTCCGCTGTTTCAGGATTAAAAACCGAACAAGAATCTTCATCTACTAAAACTGTTTTCTTTATTGAAATCGATCGTCAAACAGACGAAGCAGTAATTGCGGATTTTACGCAAGAGCTAGAATCAGTGCTGAAAGATGTTACTGTAGCGGTTGAAGATTGGTTGCTAATCCGAGATAAACTAGTTGCTGTTGGTGCAGACATTCCTAACCGCAAGCATAGTTCTTCTGAGCAAGAGCTCAATGAAGCAGTTGAATTCTTAGATTGGCTAGCTCGTGATAACTTCACATTCATGGGTTACCGTCAATATGACCTTGTTCCAGTTCAAGGTGACTATGAACTTAAGCCGGTTGCAGGCTCAAGTTTAGGCCTGATGAAAAACTCTACTGAAAGCAGCCGCTTGCTATCAGGATTGCCAGAAGTTGCTCGCCTTGAAGCACGTAGTAAAAACTTATTGATCCTAACTAAAACGAACTCTCAGTCTCGTGTTCATCGCCCAGCCCATATTGATTATGTTGGTATTAAGCGGTTTGACGACGAGGGGAATGTTATTGGTGAAGACCGTTTTATTGGTCTGTTCTCATCAAGCTTTTACAATAATAGTGCATCAGATGTTCCAGTGCTTAAGAGCAAAATTGCTCGCATTATGGAGCAATGTGATTTTGCAAAAGGGACGCACGCATACAAAGCTGTTCTAAATATCTTAGAAACGTACCCACGTGACGAGTTAGTGCAAGCTCGTGAATCTGAGTTATTGGATGTGGCTACGGGCGTTTTGCAAACCCAAGAGCGTGACATGTGTCGTCTATTCGTTCGAAGAGATGTCTATGGTCGTTTCTTCTCTTGTATGGTCTATGTGCCGCGTGAGCGATACAACACCGCGCTTCGCCGCGAAACTCAAAAGTTGTTAGGCAATGCCTTTGGGTCTAACGAAAAAGTTGAGTTCACTACATTTTTCTCTGAGTCTACACTGGCAAGAACGCATTACATTGTTCGTGTAGCTGACAACAACATTAAGTACAACGTGAAAGAAATCGAAAATAATTTAGTAGAAGCTGCCCGTACTTGGGAAGATAAACTACAAACGGCTTTACTTGCGGGTGAAGGTGAAGCTCGCGGTAACGAGTTAAACCGTAAATATGCAACTGCTTTCCCTCGTGCATATAAAGACGAAGTATTGCCAAGTGCTGCTGTCGTTGATATCTCAAAACTTGAGAGATTGAGCGATGAGAACAAACTAGAAATGTTGTTCTACAGACCTCAAGAAGAAGCAAATTCGCAAATTGTTCGTCTGAGCTTATTCCATAAAGATGAACCAATTCACCTATCTGACGTAATGCCAATGCTAGAAAACTTTGGTTTACGTGTAATCGGTGAAACACCATATGCCGTTAAGACAAGTGATGGTCAAATCAATTGGATCATGGACTTCTCAATGCTGCTCGACAGCAAAGGTCTGGCTGACTTTGATAAAGTATCTGCTCGTTTTCGTGCAGCGCTTATCAATGTGTGGAACAATCGACTAGAAAACGATGGCTTTAACCGCTTAGTACTAAAAGCGGGTTCTACAGGCCGTGAAGCATCTATTTTACGTGCGTACGCTAAGTACATGCGTCAAATCGGTGTAACTTTCTCGCAGTCTTACATTGAAAATACGTTTGAGCATTATCCTCACATCGCAAACCAATTGGTTGAGTTGTTTGAGAAGAAATTCTGCCCTCAAAAGAAAGTTGCTCAAAAATCACTTGATAAGCTGGTAGAAAAAATCTATCACGAGCTAGAAAGTGTAGCGAACCTTGATGATGACCGTATCATTCGTTTATATGTTGCAATGATTGATGCAACTCTAAGAACGAACTTCTACCAAAAAGAAGCTGATGGCTCAAACAAGTCTTACGTATCATTTAAAATCCAGCCAAGCGCAATTCCAGAAATGCCATTGCCATTGCCTGCATTTGAAATCTTCGTATACTCTCCGCGTATTGAAGGTGTTCACTTACGTGGTGGTAAGGTTGCTCGTGGTGGTTTACGTTGGTCAGATCGCCGTGAAGACTTCCGTACCGAAGTACTGGGTCTTGTGAAAGCCCAGCAAGTTAAGAATACGGTTATTGTGCCTGTCGGTTCTAAAGGTGGCTTTGTTTGTAAACAGCTTCCAAATGACCGCGAAGGTTTCTTCCGTGAAGGTCAAGCGTGCTATAAGATTTTCATCCGTGGTCTGTTAGATATTACTGACAACATCGTTCACGGTGATATTGTTCCTCCTGTTGACGTTGTTCGTCACGATGAAGATGACCCGTATTTAGTAGTTGCAGCGGATAAAGGTACTGCGACTTTCTCTGACATCGCAAATGGTATTGCAGAAGAGTATAACTTCTGGTTAGGTGATGCGTTCGCATCAGGTGGTTCTATCGGTTATGACCACAAGAAGATGGGTATCACAGCGAAAGGGGCGTGGGAGTCTGTTAAACGTCACTTCCGTGAAATGGATATTGACTGTCAAACAACAGATTTCACAGCGGTTGCAATCGGCGACATGGCTGGTGACGTATTTGGTAACGGTATGTTGTTATCAGAGCACACCCGCTTAGTAGCTGCGTTCAACCACATGCATATCTTCATCGATCCAAACCCTGATGCTGCGAGCTCATATAAAGAGCGTGCACGTATGTTTGAATTACCGCGCTCTTCGTGGGAAGACTATGATGCTAGCTTAATTTCTCAAGGTGGTGGTATTTTCTCACGTGCTGCTAAGTCAATCACGTTAACACCAGAAATTAAGAAAATGCTTGGCACGAAGAAAGCAAGCATGACACCAAATGAGTTGATTAAAGCACTTCTCATGATGCCAGTTGACCTATTATGGAATGGTGGTATCGGTACTTACATCAAAGCTGCGGGCGAAAGTGATGCAGATGTAGGTGACAGAGCGAATGATGCTTTACGTATTAATGGTTCAGAGCTTGGCGCTAAGATCTTCGGTGAGGGTGGTAACCTAGGTGCAACACAACTTGGTCGTATCGAGTTTGCAGCTAAGGGTGGCCGAATCAATACTGACTTCATCGATAACGTTGGTGGTGTTGCGTGTTCAGATAACGAAGTAAACATTAAGATCCTACTTAATGGTTTAGTTGCAGAAGGCGACTTAACTAAGAAACAGCGTGACGAATTGCTATATGCAATGACCGACGAAGTTTCAGAGTTGGTATTGGCTGATTGTTACCGTCAAACACATACGTTATCAGTAACTAAGTCGAAAGGTCCTGCGACGCTTAAAGAAAAGATCCGCTTTATTCATGCTCTTGAAAAAGACGGCAAGCTTGATAGAAACATTGAGTTCTTACCAAGTGATGAAGAGCTAGCAGAGCGTGCAGCAGCAGGTTTAGACCTGACTCGCCCTGAGCTTTCTGTACTAGTTTCTTACTCTAAGATGGTATTAAAAGAAACTTTAGTGGTAGATGAAATCACTGAAAACCCTTACTACCGTCAGCTATTAGTGAACTCTTTCCCTGTGCCTCTACGTGACCGTTTCAACGCGGCGATGGATGAGCACCCACTAAGAAAAGAGATCATCGCGACTAAGCTTGCGAACAATATCGTAAACGATATGGGCTTGAACTTCATGATCCGTATGCATGAAGAGACTGGCGCTACAGAAGCTGAAATTGCACTTTGTTATTCAATTGCATGTGCAACATTCCAGATGTCAGAAACCTGGGCCGAAATTTCAGCGCTTGATAACAAGATCCCATCAGCTGTACAAACAGAAATGTTGTATCAGTTACGTCGTACAGTTCGCCGTGTTACGCGTTGGTTCTTACGCCACCGTAATAAAGCACTGAGCATCGAGGAAACAATTGAATTCTTCGCGCCGACATTTGCTGACTTAAGTGCTAACTTAACAACTTACATGGTTGACGAAGAAAGTGCACGTTTAGCAGAGAAAGCTGCTGAGTTAACCTCAGAAGGTGTTCCACAAGCGCTAGCAGATCGTATCGTATCGCTATCTAGCTTGTTCTCAGTGATGGATCTTGCAGAAGTTGCAAACAACGCGAAGCGTGATATCTCAGTGGTATCTAACACGTACTTCAAGTTAGGTGCAAACATGGGTCTACACTGGTTCCTAGACCAAATCACTGCGCAACCAGTGGCTAACCACTGGCAGGCACTAGCACGTGCTTCATATCGTGAAGAGCTTGACTGGCAGCAGCGTGCATTGTCTGAAGTTGTATTGAATAGCTTTGAAGGTGATGGCGAAGTTGACTCATTGATTGATCAGTGGATGGATAACCAAGCTTCGTTATTACATCGCTGGCAGCAAATGTTAGCTGAGTTCAAGACCTCTCAGAACCATGACTTTGCGAAGTTCTCAGTAGCACTAAGAGAATTAATGTTACTCAGTCACAACTGTGACACTTCCAAATAAAAATTAACACGTTAAAATACCCCGGCATTTGCTGGGGTATTTTTTTGCCTCAAACTGTTACCAGGAACTTAAGGAGTCACGATGTTTTACGATTTAGCACGTCGTTATATGTTTAATAAAGATGCGGAATGGGCCCACGACTTTGCTCTAGGCAACTTGCGCCGTTTCAAAAATACCCCATTAAGTCTCGCTTGGTCTCAGTCTCTACCTAAAAAGCCAGTTAACTTTTTAGGCTTAGAATTTGACAACCCGGTAGGGTTAGCTGCAGGTTTAGACAAAAACGCAGAGTGTATTGACGCATTTGGTCAAATGGGTTTCGGATTTATCGAAGTTGGTACTGTAACACCAAGACCGCAAGCGGGTAACGACAAGCCACGTATATTTCGTCTTCCAGAAGCCCATGCTGTGATTAACAGAATGGGATTCAACAACAAAGGTGTCGACAATTTAGTCGCCAATGTAAAAGCATCAAATTATACCGGGATCCTTGGGATCAATATTGGTAAGAACAAAGATACACCTAACGAGCAAGGTAAGGATGATTACATCCACTGTATGAGAAAAGTGTTTGAACACGCTTCTTATATCACGGTAAATATCTCTTCTCCAAACACTCCCGGACTGCGTGATTTACAGTATGGTGAAGCGTTAGACGACCTGTTACAAAGTTTGAAGAATGAGCAAGTTGATTTAATTGAAAAGCACAAAAAATCTGTGCCTATGTTAGTTAAGATTGCGCCTGATGTAGATGCGGTACAGCTTACGCAAATTGCTGAATCTCTTGTAAATAATAGAATTGATGGCGTTATAGCGACCAATACTACGCTGGCGAGAGATGCAGTACAGGGGCTTGAGTATGCCAATGAAGCAGGGGGTCTATCTGGTCGTCCTGTACGTGAAAAATCAACCCATGTCGTGACTGAATTAAAGCGCTTGACTGAAGGTAAATTACCTATTATTGGTGTCGGTGGCATCGATAGTGCGGACGCGGCAAAAGAAAAGCTAAATGCAGGCGCAGATTTAGTTCAGGTTTATACTGGTTTTATATACGAAGGGCCACAATTGATCAAAAGGATCGTAAACTCTTTATAAGGATCAGTCATATAACGAAAAGATCCTAAACAAATTGTTATTATAAATATTTTCACACTTGCAAAAATCGCGATATACTTCGCGTTACTGGTTGAATTAATTTAATAGTAATGCGGAGGGCGATTTTGCAAGCATCAAAAGAGTGGCGTTGGCTTCAATGTCGCGTGCAGAACCGTTTGCTTGTTGATTTGGGTGATGAGCTACAGCTTTGCACTCCATATCGTCTTCGCCAACTTACGGCTGATTCTGATTCCAGTCCTACCTTTAGCGTTGAAGAAGCGCAATTTTATCAAAATGTCTTTGACTACTTGTGTAGTTATTCAGTTTGGTCTGAAGCACAGTGCTGCCAGATTGCTCTGAACGCAACAGCTGCAAAGTTTCACTTATTACCTGTGCAAGCAAAAAGCTGGTTTTTTCGGCCATATGCAGGGACAGAGGTACTTTGCAACGCAGTTGTAAGCCTTAAGTCTAAAGTGATGGCTGGCGAGTGCCTTATTGTTGATCATGAACGTGAAGCCAGTTTGTGCATTAACTTGACTGCAGACTTCCAACTTGATGAAAATATTAGCTTAGAACAGTTCCAAGCAATAAAAGTTTTGAATGATCGCATTCACCCAGTATTGGTTAGTAATAAAGTAAGCATAAGAGCTTAATCCAATCCCCGTCTTTACATAGCTGTGTTATACTCGCGTCAATTGAAATTACAGGGTTATCACATTGCAGTTTATTGCGCTTACATCGATTGGCATCGAAAATTTACTAGTCGAAGAACTTCAATCTTTCGAAATTAAAGTTACAAAGCAAAGCATTGGTTCGGTTCGCTTTGACGCCGACAACCTCACTGCTCAAAAGTTTTGTATGATGACGCGATACGCAACGCGCGTTATGTTGTTGATTGACGAGCATGAAGACATTAATAATAAAGATGACCTTTATAAATTTGCTCGCTTTCAGGGGTGGCAAGAGTGGTTTGGTCCTTCACAAACTTTTGCTGTCGAATTCAACGGTACAAATAAAGAATTAAAAAACACTCAGTTTTCGGGGTTAGTTATCAAAGATGCTGTGGTTGATTATTTTCAAGACCTTTATGAGCAGCGCCCGTCTGTAGATAAACAAGATGCCAATGTTCGAATCATTGCCAAGCTCAACAAACAAAAAATTGCATTGTATTTGGACTACTCAGGGCCAAGGTTATCAGATCGTGGCTACCGTTTAAAACAAGGCAAGGCGCCAATCCGTGAGCATCTTGCAGCTGCACTTGTGACTCGTAGTGGCTGGTTGAATGATACGTCTAAGCCGCTTTTTGACCCTTGTTGTGGGTCAGGCACGTTACTCATCGAAGCTGCGAGCATGGCGCTAAAAGCACCTACCAATCTGAATAAAGCTTTTGCATTTAAACGTTTGCCAAGTTTCAGAGAGGCAAAATTCAAAGAGTTGCAAAAAGAGCTAAAACAGCAAAAAGTAGACTCCAAGCTTTGGTTAATTGGTCACGACATAGATTCAAAGGTAGTAGAAACCGCAAAATCTAATGCTAATCGCGCTGGTGTGGGCGAGTTTATCCAGTTTAAAGTGGCAGATGCAGGTAAGTTACAGTCTGTTGCGAAACGTCCAGGTACAGTGCTAAGTAACTTACCTTACGGTGAGCGTTTGGGCTCAATGGCCGAGCTAATTAGCCTTTACCGTAACATGGGTGCAAGTTTTAAAAAGTATTACCAAGATTGGAATGCCGCGCTGCTTGGTACGGACGATGAACTATTTAGACTTCTGAAGTTGGCATCTAAGAAACGCTATAAATTTAAGAATGGTCCAATAGACGTTACCTTATATTTATATGAGTTGAACGAAAAACAAGTTGCGCAAAACCAACAAGCTTCAGAGTTACATTATGAACAGTCTCGCGCATTTGCAAATCGCTTGAAAAAGAACAAGCAAGGCTTGAAAAGTTGGTTGAAAAAAGAAGCTGTTCAAGCTTATCGTCTATATGATGCTGATATTCCAGAGTACAACGTAGCTGTTGATGTGTATGACGACAATGCAGTAATTTTTGAATACGCAGCGCCGAAAGAAATCAACGCGGAAGTTGCCGATAAGCGATTACAAGATGTCATCTCTTTGACTGCTGAGACATTAGATATTTCTCCAAGTAATTTGGCCGTAAAGGTGCGTAAAAAGCAACGAGGTGATGAGCAGTACACTTCTTATGAGAAGCAAAATCGTTATCAAGTCATTGAAGAGTTTGGTGCCAAATTTAAAGTCAATTTATACGATTATTTAGACACCGGTCTATTTTTGGACCATCGTTTAGCGCGTCGCTTTATTCAACAAAACGCACAAGATAAGCGAGTGTTAAACCTATTTGCCTATACGGGTACTGCATCTGTTCACGCAGCACTTGGTGGTGCTAAGTCGGTGACGACAGTTGATATGTCAAAGACATATCTCAAGTGGGCTGAAGAGAACTTTGCGCTTAATAACCTTAAAAATCCGCGCTTTAGATTCGAACAAGCAGACTGCCTGAACTGGCTTGAGCATGCGAAAGGTCAATATGATCTGATCTTCTTAGATCCTCCTACGTTCTCAAACTCAAAGCGAATGAAGAATGTTTTTGATGTACAAAGAGACCACATTCAATTGCTAACTTGGGTTAAGAATATTTTGAGCCCAGATGGCGTTTTGTTGTTCTCTAACAACAAGCGTGGATTTAAAATGGATGAAGTTGCATTAATGGGCTTGGGGTTGAAAGCGGAAAATATCTCAAAGGAGACACTATCTCCTGACTTTAAGCGCAACAAGCAAATTCACAATAGCTGGCTTATCACCCATGGCTAAAGTGGTTTTATATCATACTGATGGATGTCACCTCTGTGAGCAAGCATATGCTTTAGCAATTAATGTGCTTGCTGCTAACGACATTCATCATCAAGATATTTTGGAAGACGAGAAATTGATGACACAATTTCAAACTTCAATCCCAGTAATAAAGAATATAAAAACAGGTAAATTGCTGAACTGGCCATTTACTCAACAACAAATTGAAGAGTTTATACAAGAAGATGGATTTAATTAGAATTGCTAAAGCACAACTTGCTTTTGGTTCTCATCCGTTATTAGACAATGCAGATGCGCTAATCGAAGCAGGAGAGCGAGTGTGTATTGTTGGCAGAAACGGTGCTGGTAAATCAACTTTATTGAAGGTCCTTGATGGTCAGGTATTACTTGACGATGGTGAAATAAACCGTTTGACCGGATTAAAAGTATCGCGACTTGAACAGGACCCGCCAAAAGGTGCCGAGGGGAGTGTATTTGACTACGTGGCACAAGGCTTACCTGACGTTGCGAGTCTTTTAATTGAATACAACCACGTCAGTGAGGCGCTTCAAACTGATCAATCAACGAACCTGCTAAATAAACTTGAACGATTGTCTGCAGAGATTGAAGCTGCGGATGCATGGCGTTTTGAAAGTCGTATCAACTTGGTATTGAGCCAGTTACAACTGACAGCGCAAATGCGTTTGGAAAAGCTCTCTGGTGGTTGGTTGAGAAAAGTTGCTTTGGCAAAGGCGTTGGTAAGCGATCCTGATTTATTGCTACTAGATGAGCCAACCAACCACTTAGATATGGCAAGTGTGGAATGGCTTGAATCGTTTTTAAAAGATTTTAAAGGTGGCATAGTCTTTATTTCCCACGATCGTGCTTTTATCAGAGCTGTGGCGACAAGAATTTTAGACTTAGACAGAGGTAAGCTAGTGTCTTATCCAGGAAACTACGCTAAGTATCTAGATCAAAAAGCCCATGACTTAAAAGTAGAAGAAACGCAAAATGCGCTGTTTGATAAAAAACTTGCTGAAGAAGAGGCTTGGATCAGACAAGGGATCAAAGCGAGAAGAACACGTAATGAAGGCAGAGTACGTGCATTGAAGGCTTTGCGCGTAGAGCGTAAACAACGTGTTGAGCAGGTCGGTAAAGCTGATTTCAATATTGAGTCGGCAGAGCGTTCAGGTAAGCTAGTGTTTGAGGCCAACTTTGTAAATCACGCATTTAAAGATAAGCCAATTGTTAAAGACTTTTCGACCTTGGTTATGCGTGGTGACCGTGTTGGATTAATTGGTCCAAATGGTATTGGTAAAACGACTTTACTTAAGCTTTTATTTGGCAAGTTGTCAGCCGACAGCGGTAAGATCAAGCAAGGTGTGAACTTAGAAGTTGCTTATTTTGACCAATACCGTGAAAAGCTTGATGAAGAAATGACAGTGCAAGACAATGTCGCTGAAGGTAAGCAAGAAGTTGCAATTGGTGGTAGAAGTCGACATGTTTTAGGATATTTACAAGACTTTTTATTTCCACCAGCAAGAGCGAGAACACCAGTAAAAGCACTGTCAGGTGGTGAGAAAAACCGATTACTTCTAGCAAAACTATTCTTAAAGCCTTCAAATGTATTGGTTTTGGATGAACCGACCAACGATCTCGATATTGAGACACTTGAACTGTTAGAGGAAATTATCACTCAGTATCAAGGTACAATTTTAATTGTCAGTCACGATAGGGAGTTTATTGATAATACATGTAATAGCGTGTGGGCGTTTGAAGGGGATGGCGTTGTTACTGAGATAGTCGGTGGATATAGTGACTTTGAGTCTTATCGTGATAATAAACTGGCGCAACAAAAAGAGCTAGAGAAGTTAGATAAAGAAAAAGCAACGGCGAGCCCGGCAAAGCGAGATACAAGTAAAAACAAATCGAGTAAGCTCAGTTACAAATTAAAACTTGAATTAGAAGGCTTGCCGAGTAAAGTAGAGGAGCTTGAATCCGCGCTTGAAAGTCAGCAAGAATTAGTTAACTCCCCTGAGTTCTTTAAACAAGAGTCTGATGTAACACAACAAGCATTGAACCAACTTGCGGAATTGGAGTCCAAGCTCGAAACCGCGTATGAACGTTGGGAAGAATTAGAAGCTTTACAGAATCAGCAGTAAGGATTGAAATGAGATATTCACTTTTAGCCGCCAGTATTGGTTTGTGCTTTTCAGGGCAGCTATTTGCTGCAACGTACCAATTAACAGAGTTGCCATCACATATTGGATCAAAGAATACCTTTGTCTCTGATGCTAATGACTCAGGTGTTGTTGCAGGGCGAGCAACAGAACTCTTTAACTTAAAAATTGATGTTAGCTATATCGACTTTAGCGATGATTCGTTAATAAGAGAATATGATCTGCTGAAAGACGCGCGAGATAGAATCGATGATCCTATCAAATTTACGCTTGATGATATCCAAAATAATAATGCTACAGCAACCGATCCAGACGCACATGCATTTATGCGTGGCTATTTGAGTCAGCGTAGTGGTAATGCAGAATTTCAAAAATTAAACTCTAGCACCAGCTTGATATATGCGACTTCGAGCGCAGACGAAAAGGTCATTTTTGATGAGCAAAGAGATTATACAGGAGGAGAGTTATCTCGTTCAGTCGTCTCTTTTATCACTGCGGTTGCATCAGATGGCGCCATGGTAGGTTGGGGTACAGCGCCATACACGAAAAAGAACGAATTTACTAAAAAAGACGAAAATGAAACAACGGTCTTTTTTGAGCGCGAGTTTTCCTCTAGAGCGGTGTTTATAACGCCAGCAGGAGAAGTGATTGAATTACCATCGCCAAGCTTTGAAGCGGATTACGGCGGGCAGAGTATGGCTGCCGACGTACAAAAATTAGATGACGGAACCTATCTAGTAATAGGTCAAAGTGCCGTTAGTGTTGCTAAAGATGGTCAAGATCGCTTTAACGATATTTGTAAAAATGAAAGCGAGCCTGTGAATGTGTGTGTTTGGCGATTGCAGAATTTATCTGAGTATTACAACCGCGAAGCATACCAGTGGAAGCTTGACGCTAATTTCAACATTATTTCGGGTGAATCTAAAAGCTTAGGTGCTGGTCTTGTTCGCGAAGATGATGAAGAGCGTGCTCATATTGGAACAGCTTTAGCTGTTAACAATGCAGGCGTTGTTGTTGGCCATTCACAAACACGTAAAGACGACAACTTTATAGTTAGGCAAAGAGCTGGTTTTTATAAAGATGGTACTTTTACGCAAATGATTGACCATGTTGAAGGTTATGAGTCAAGCCGTGGCGTTGCAATTAATAATCAAGGTATTGCAATCGGTTACCGTTTCAATGAGTTTACACTTGGTCGACAAGAGCAAGTTAAAGGCTATTACTTCAATGTTAACGACAAAAAGTATACAGAAATAAAGTCATTTTATGACGGCTCAGCCTTATTCCCTGAAGACATCAATGATGCCGGTTATATCGTTGGTCAGGCAGAAGCAGAGAATTTAGGTGACAACCCAAGAAGAGAGGCGTTTCTTTATAATACTGCCAACTCGGAGCTACAAAACATAAACGACTTGTTACCGTGTAAAAGTGATGCTTTTCCTTACAGTGTTGTAGAAGCTGTTAAGATAACGGACGACAATCGAATATACGGTGTCGCTACAAAAACGGCAAAGCGCAGGGATAGTCTTGGACAAGTGATGAAAGATAGCTCAGGTGCAGATGAATATGAGTCAATAGCAGTGCCTGTGTTACTAACTCCAGATAGCAGTGGCCAACCTGAGCAATGTGCTCCTGAAGAAGCTGAAACTTACGAGAGAAGCTCAGCATCTTTTGGTATATTTAGTTTATTGGCTCTGCCGCTATTAATGTTGCGCAGACGCAGAAAGTAAACAAATAAAAAAAGGGCCTCAGGCCCTTTTTTATGAACGCTAGTTTTTGATGGGGGCTCCCATAAACTCCTGCTCAAAATTTATTGGTTTCTTGCTTCCCACGCTTTATTTACAGAGCGTCTCCAAAGATAATCTATACCAAAAAAGCCGATAATGGCTGCGATACATGCACAGATCAACGATCCTACGATAAATGCAGGGCCGATGGTGGTGATACTTTCTGTTAACCATGCCCATGTTGGCTCAAAATGGAAAGGCTGCATCTCTTGACCAAGGGCAAAAACCCCGACAAGATAAGAACAGTAAAATATTGGTGGCATTGTCAGCGGGTTTGTAATCCAAACAAGCGCAATTGATAAAGGCAAGTTTACTCGAAATGGAATTGCGAGTGCAGCCGCTAAAACCATTTGAAAAGGGACAGGGATGAACGCAAAAAATAGTCCAACGGAAAATGCACCCCTTGCTGAGCGTCGGTTAAGATGCCAAAGGTTTGCATCATGCAATAAACTTCCAAAAATTCTTAACGATTTTTGTTCTTTGATCTTATTGTGATCGGGTAAAAAGCGTTGGATCGTTTTCTTCGCCATATAGAGCAACCATCTACTTCAATATTGATTTGCTGCGGCATAATCTGTGGGTGTCTTATATCCGTGTTTTACATGGATAATTGGCAGTTACCCGGCAGTTTAGCCTTGCTCGTTTTTGTTAGTAGCTATTTTAAGCTTTTTTCAAACGTTTTGGCAGGTTTTATTTTAGGTATTTTTGTTACAGCTTTACATTACCAACTGTTTTATCAGCTTTCTTGGAAAAACCTAGTTGTTGATAAACCAGTAAAAATCACCGCTCAAGTGACCCAAATTATAAAAGCAGGAAAACGCCCTTACATACAGGTAGACATCAAATCTATTGACAAGTTTCAGGTAAAAGCCTGGCAACATGCGTATGCTAATTTATCAACGGATTCTGGCAATATCACCTTGCATGAAGGCGACATGGTCTCCGGAATTGCCAAACTAAAAACTTTTCGTTCGAGAAAAAATATATATGGCTTCGATAAGGAGTTATATGCCTTTCGCAATCATGTCTATTTTAAGGGCAAGCTAAAAGTAACGTATAGAATAGGGGACACTAATACCCTGCAAGATAAGTATAGACATTTTGTGTTGAGTACATTCGGCGCGTATAAATTTGGCTGGTTTTACTACGTACTGATGACTGGAGATAAAACACTAATTCCTCAAATAGAAAAAGAGCGCTTTCGCATGTTGGGCTTGAGTCACTTATTGGCTATTTCTGGTTTGCATATTGCGATTTTCTTTTCTCTAAGTTTCCTTTTAATAAAAACAGTAATTTACCCTTTTAAAAACCTAATATCGCAAAGCGTGAATGTACATATTTTGGGGTTAGTGTGTGCGCTGGTATTGGCTGGTGGCTATGTTGTACTAAGTGGTATGCAAGTATCAGCACAGCGTGCGTGGTTCATGACATTTTTAGGTGTTCTATGTTACGCACTGGGAGCGAGAGTCAGCTATACCCGAACTTTGACATATGCACTAACGGTTATATTACTCATCTCACCATTTACACTACTTAATTTAGGGCTTTATTTTTCTTTTGCCGCAGTTGCGAGCATCTTGTGGTTGCTCACAACTCCATCTTCTTCCGATGGTTTTAAAATAAGTTGGGTTAATAAGTGCGTATGGTTTTTCAAGATACAATTACTTCTATTCCTTGTTTTGAGTCCTTTGATGGTTTTTGCGTTTCAAGGAGTTAGTTTATCCGGGGTAATAGTGAACCTAATTGCGATCCCTTTATTGTCTTGCGCGATTTTTCCTGCCTTATTGGCCCAGGGAATAGTTTCAGTTGGCTACAACGTTCAATTGATGGATCAAATAGACCACTTTACTTACCTCGGGTATCAGTGGTTAACTAACCTTGATTACAATTGGCTTGAAGTGGGTTATATATCTGTCACTCAAACTGTATTGATGATGTTAATTTTGTTTATGCTCGGCCATGCGCTTATTCGTGCCTACGCGGTAATACCCATGGTTGTGTTAATGGTCCACAAGGCCGTTGATACTTCGCCACCATGGCAAATCAATATTTTTGACGTTGGCCACGGGAGTGCCATCTTGGTACAGCATCAAGGTAAAGGGTTTTTATATGACTTGGGTGCTAACTATTTTGGTACATATTCTATGTTTGAACAGGTTATTTTACCTTATCTACGTGCCAGAGACATTCAGCTAGTGCATACTATTGTGAGCCATGATGACGGGGACCATGCAGGCGGGTTACCAGATTTAATAAAGCTCTCGTTTGGAGAAACTTTGCACGCTTTTCATGGCACTCCTTACAGGCAACCTTGCGGTTTGAAGGAAATAACGTTTGGTCAGCTAACCATTCGTTCGATTTGGCCGAGTGAACGCCAGAATGACGATAACAACAGCTCTTGTGTTGTGATTGTCGATGATGGGAAGCACAAGTTACTTTTACCAGGTGATATCGAGTCGGTGACGGAAAATAAACTAACGGCTCAATATGGTAAGCAATTACACGCGGATTTTTTACTGGCACCACATCATGGTAGCCGCACTTCTTCAAGCATACCTTTTGTCCGCGCAGTTGGTGACAAAAAGACAGTGATTTTCTCTCGAAGCCACAACACCGCTTGGCAATTACCTCACCAGCAAATACTAAAGCGATATCTCGATGCAGAATACAAAATATACGATACTGCGTTAGATGGGCAAATTCAGATCAGAGTGTTTTCTGACCACTTTGAAGTTTACACCGCAAGAAACGCGAAAAATCTATGGTTTTTAAGATAATGCATTCAGTTTTTGTGTATTGGCGGATACAATAAGGAGGTTTTGAAGTTTTAGAGTAACACTATGCAATCGTCTGGAAAGCAAATATATAAAAGGCTTTTGACTTACACCTACGAATTTAAAGCTGCCGCCATGTTCGCCATCATTGGCATGCTTGGGTATGCGGCAATGGATGCACTGTTTATCCAGCTTATGAAGCCATTTATGGACGAAGGTTTAACTGAGGGAAACCAAGACGTACTGGCGATGGCGCCCTTTGTTGTTATTTTACTCGTTGTTGGGCGGGGAGTGTTCAATTACATGTCATCTTACTGTTTGAGTTACGTAGGATCTCAAGTGGTTAGGAAACTGCGCCAACAGTTATATGAACATATGCTATTTATGCCTGTTTCATTTCACGACAAACACTCTAACGGAGAGCTTGTTTCGAAAATCACTTTTGATACAGAGCAGGTCCAGCAGGCCGTAACTCGAGCACTTCAGGTTGCGATCAGAGAGGGCGCATTCGTTGTTTTCTTGCTTTGGGGAATGTTCGCCATCAGCTGGAAGTTGTCATTGCTATTTTTAGTGATCGTGCCATTTGTTGCCATCGTGGTCAGTATCGTCTCTAAACGTTTCAGAAAAATTTCGAAAAGAATACAAGATGCGATGGGGGCGGTCACCCGTAGCTCTGAACAAATGTTATCAGGTCACAAAGAAATTCATGGTTTTGGTGGACAGGAAAAAGAAATTTCGCATTTTGCCACGGTTAACAACCACAATCGTCAGCAGCGCGTGAAGATGGATGCGACTAGAGCGTTAAGCGTTTCGGTGATTCAGCTGATCGCAGCCAGTGCAATGGCTGTTGTTCTTGCTATTATCGCTATGCCTGATGTACACGATACACTAACACCAGGCGTCGTAGCTTCGCTAATTACTGCTATGGTGATGATGTTAAGGCCTTTAAAGCAATTGGCGAATGTTAATAGTGACTTTCAGCGTGGTATCGCTGCAGCCAATAGCATATTTGAAGTACTAGATCAGGAAAAAGAAAAAGACCTAGGCACGCACAGTGTTGATGCCGTTGCAGGAGATATATCTGTTAATAACGTGTCTTTCACGTACCCAACCAAAGATGAGCCAGTTATTGAAAACTTATCAATTGATATTCCAGCAGGCCAAAGCATAGCATTGGTCGGTCGAAGTGGGTCTGGCAAATCAACTCTTTCAAGTCTATTACCCAGATTTTACGATTTAGATAGCGGTTCAATTAAGCTAGATGGCGTTGAATTAAGCGACTATTCTTTGGCGTGCTTAAGAAAGCAGTTTGCTTTGGTTTCGCAGCACGTAACGTTGTTTAACGATACGATAGCCAACAACATAATGTATGGGCTAGACGAAAAAATGTCAGACGAAGAGTTAGTGGAAGTTGCCAAAAAAGCACATGTTTGGGAGTTTGTTAAAGATCTACCAGATGGGCTCAACACCGAAGTGGGTGAAAATGGGGTGATGCTTTCTGGCGGCCAAAGGCAGCGAATCGCCATTGCAAGAGCAATAGTTAAAGATGCACCAATTCTAATTCTTGATGAAGCAACTTCGGCCTTAGACACCGAGTCAGAGCGTTTGATCCAAGAGGAGTTGGATAAACTTATGGTGAATAAAACTTCGATAGTGATTGCACACCGTTTATCTACCATTGAAAAGGCAGACCAAATCTATGTACTTGAGCAGGGGCGTGTGCTTGAACAAGGAAAGCATCAAGACTTATTAGCAAAGGATGGGGCATATTCAGCACTTTGCAAAATGCAATACGGTGAATAATTGTGAATAAAATAGAGAAGAGCTGGTACAAGCCAGTTGGCCTAATTAACATTTTGTTGTTGCCACTGAGTGCGCTATTTTGGTTAATAAGCGGATGTAGACGTGTGTTATTCCGCCTTGGGATTAAATCTTCGTACAAAGCCTCTGTGCCAGTAATGATTGTTGGAAATATTGGCATTGGTGGCAATGGAAAAACGCCATTTGTGCTTTGGTTGGTGCCTTATTTGCAATCATTGGGATTAAAAGTAGCAGTGATAAGTAGAGGCTATGGCGCGAAACCTCCTCATACGCCTTACCAAGTTTCAAATGAGAGTACCGCACTGCAAGCTGGCGATGAGCCACTATTGATTTATAAGCGACTTGGCTGCGATGTGGTCATTGGCGCAGATCGACAAGCGAGTATTGAATATCTCATTGAAAATAATGAACCTGATATAATTGTAAGCGATGATGGTTTGCAACACTACCAACTGGACCGAGATATCGAGGTGTGTATTGTCGACAATGAACGTCGCTTTGGAAATGGCTTTTTATTGCCCGCAGGCCCTCTAAGAGAGTTACCTAAGCGCTTGAAGACGGTGGACTTAACTGTATTTAATGGTTCAATTAAAGAAGATGGCTATTCGCTCAATACCACGGGTATTTTCAGTGTAAAAACCGGACTCCCGGTGAGTGGCTTTACACCTAAAGGCATTGCAGTGAGTGCGATAGGCAACCCTGCTCGGTTCGAAAAATCGTTAAAAGCCAATGGAGTAAACATTATTCAAAGCCGGCATTTCGCTGATCACCATATGTTTACTGAGCAGGACTTTGACACAGTTAGCAAAAACAATTTATTCATGACAGAAAAAGACGCGGTTAAATGTCAGTCGTTTGCGAAAGACAACTGGTATTTTTTACGTGTAGATGCTGTTCCGTCAGAAGGGCTTATTACTAAGCTCCACAATTTATTAGATAAAAAGGGGATCATCACCCATGGCGTTTGATACAAAATTACTCGAAATTATTGCCTGCCCAGTATGCAAAGGCAAATTAGCCTACGATAAAGAAAACAAAGAACTTATAAGCACAGCCGCAAAGCTTGCTTACCCTGTAAGAGACGATATCCCTGTTTTATTAGAAAATGAAGCAAGGGAGCTATCCCTTGAAGAGGTAGAAAAGTGGAATTCATAGTTGTCATACCGGCAAGGTATGCGTCAACGCGATTGCCGGGCAAACCGCTGGTTGATATTTGTGGCAAAACCATGATTCAAAGAGTGTATGAACAGGCGGTCAAATCGGGTGCAAAAGCCGTTTATGTGGCTACCGATCATCAATTGGTTTATGACGAAGTAAAGCGCTTTACTGACAATGTATTAATGACGCGTGCAGATCATCAATCAGGCACAGAACGCCTTGCTGAAGTGGTTGAGTTACTCAATTTAGACGACGACACACTGATAGTAAATGTGCAAGGCGATGAGCCGCTATTAGAGCCTGAAAACATCTCTCAAGTTGCTGATTTGTTATTCCAGTCGTCAGCGCCAATGGCCACTTTGAGTGTAGATATTAACGACGTAGAAGAAGTTCTAAATCCCAATGCAGTGAAAGTAGTCAGTGATGTTAATCAAAATGCACTGTACTTTTCACGCTCACCCATTCCATTTCAGCGAGACAGCATGATGTCTTTGGATAAAGCGCGCATTCCAGTGTCGCATTTTAATCGTCATGTTGGAATTTATGCCTATCGCGCTGGTTTTATTAAAACTTATTTAGCACTGAGTGTTTCACCACTTGAAGTGCAAGAGTCGCTCGAGCAACTAAGGGTATTGTTTCATGGCTACCCAATCAAGGTTACAAAGGCGATGAAACCAGTTCATGCAGGTGTGGATACCCCAGAAGACCTAGAGAGAGTGGTCGAGTTTTTGAATGACTAACTTCAATGTCATTGCGCAGCACGAAGATTACATTGTTGCCTATAAACCCTGTAACTTGAGCTTTCACAGTGAAGAGCAGGCAGGGTTTGTTGCACTGTTGGAACAACAGGTGGGCTTCAGTTTATTTCCGGTACATAGGTTGGATAAGGTGACCTCTGGGTTGATTGTCTTGGCGAAATCAAGCCAAGCGGCCGCGAAGCTTACAGCGCTTTTTACGGATCGAGAGGTAAGTAAATTTTACCTTGCGCTGATTTCAGATAAACCGAAAAAAAAGCAAGGTTGGATAAAAGGTGATATGGCTAAGTCGCGCCGTGGTACTTATAAGTTGCTAAAAAGCCAAGATAACCCTGCGGTCACTCGGTTTTATACGGCGAGTATTCAATCCGGTTTAAGAGCCTGTTTGCTTAAGCCATACAGTGGTAAGACACATCAGCTTAGAGTGGCATTAAAAAGTTTATCAGCACCAATATTGGGTGATGAAAGCTATGGTGGTAAGCAGTCAGATAGAGTATACCTTCATGCTTTTTCACTGTCATTTTACTGGAATGGAACACTTCAAAGTTTTAGCGCAGTACCAGAAGAAGGGTCGCAATTCATGCAATTAATCGAGCATGACATTTTTTTATCGTGGCGTCAGCCTGAGCAGTTAGAGTGGTAATATGACAGAACAAGATACGTCACTTCGTTTTGGTGGCATAGGCAGGTTATACGGTGATCAGCAATTGGCATGGCTAAGTGAAGCTCACTTTTGTGTCATAGGGATTGGTGGGGTTGGTAGCTGGGCCGCTGAAGCTCTGGCAAGGACAGGTATCGGACATATCACCTTAATTGACCTGGATGATATATGTGTCACGAATATCAATCGTCAATTGCATGCCGTTACTGAAACAGTGGGTGATATAAAAGCGGAAGCAATGAAAACGCGTTTGCAAAGTATTAATCCAGATTGTCAGGTCACCGTTATCGATGACTTTATCACACTTGAAAATATCAAAGAGTATATTCAAGGTTTTGATTACGTTATTGACTGTATTGATGCGGTGAAAGAAAAAGCAGCCCTGATCGCACATTGCAAGCGAAATAAAATACCGGTAATGACAACCGGTGGTGCAGGGGGTCAAACGGACCCGAGCCAAATTTGTTTTGGTGATGTCGCTAAGACGACCCATGACCCTTTGCTCGCCAAGGTGAGATACCTACTGCGTAAGCAATACAACTTTACATCAAATCCAAAACGAAAGTTTGCCGTTGATTGTGTTTATTCAACGGAGCAGCTTGTTTACCCGACCGAAGATGGTGCTGTTTGTAAAGCAAAGCAGCAAGCGGATGGCAGCAAGAATATGGACTGTGCTACAGGCTTTGGATCCGCAACTATGGTTACTGGCAGCTTTGGTTTTTTTGCAGCTGCGCGGTCGATCAGAAAATACTTAGATAGGCGTGCTCGAAGCAGCAAATAAGTACTTTTAAGTATATTTTGTGTGTGATAGCTTTTAAATATATGCCCAATACAGTCATAAATTAGCTGTATTGGGCTAGTAAATTGCGCTCATATTTTGGGAATAATTAGCATTCCATTTACAGAAACTAAGTAGTTGAAAAGGCGGTACTCTATTAGCACCTTCTTATTCTTATTATAAGGAAAACGGCAAATACCATCTTTAGGCTCTGTTTGGCTAACCTGATCTAGCATAAGCATCACCTCTTTATTTTGTTTAATAAATTGTTGTTCTTCGCCAGAAAGAGATGAGAATACGTCTAAAAATAGGTGACGAAGCGCAATGCCTAGATATTGTTTAGAGCTGCCAGTATTAACAATCACAGACCAATATTGATGAAGTAAAAAGACAAAGCTAAATGCCTCAATCCCCGTGTATTGTTGGTAGGCTGGCCCAAACATCCTTTCAACATACTTGATAGACTCTGATATTTTTTCGTAGACAGCAAAGTCTTTATCATACTCCTTTGCGATACTGGTATTCGTCAATAGGTCATTGACAATAAGGAAAGCATCACGGAGGTTACACTCTATAGTTACTTGAGGCACGAAAGACATTCTTTCAGCTTCACTGTTCAAAAATGCGTGTTGAATAAAGCCAAAATAAGTTTGATCGTTTTTCTCTATATCGGAAGGAAATCGAAATACGTTATATTTAGTTGCGTTTTGCATATAAGGTGCGTGCCATCGAATAGAATTCATATTTCGAATAGCTGGGATCAAGACTTGATCACAAATGTGTTCATAATAACTTTGCAGCAATTTACTCGGAAGTACTATTGAAAAAGGGGACTGGTTAAAACTTAAAATATCCTCAGTATTCGTATTTAGTAGGTGAAACTCAGTATCAAGCGGGAAATCGCTATCTAGGAATATAAATCCAGGCATTCCTCGTTTATCTTCAGGAATATAAAATGGATCAATTTCTCTTAGAAAAGTAGGCTCGTCACTGGGGCCAACTGCATCGAGTGTCAGGCTGATTCTATTGTGATCACGAACAGTAAAATCTACAAAGGTTCCCTCAGGAATATCGTCACAAGTGGCATATGAACATACAAACCCTTCACCGTCAACGGGGTCATTGTCTATCTCTTCCTCTTCTATGTTTGAGTCATTCGGAAGTTGAATATCATTTAAAGCCTGATTAGTGGCATATGATAGTGTCACTGGAAACAAGTCCGAAGATTGAAATTCAAATCCTATCGAATAGATCATTAGCGCCGGCTCTTGCTGAGATACCGTACTTCCATAACCACCATTTAAAGGGTTTTTATTACTCAGATTATCCATATTCCTCTCCAAAAACTTTTTTCATTCAGCCTTTGAGTATGGTAATTAACCAGGCGAGAAAATCGGGGATTAGAGTTATTGTTACAGGTAAAGTTTCGAAGTTAAGTGCATTTATTGGCGCAGCTATAAATAAAAAGTTAATCGCTTAAACCATGTGATGCTATTGCAGGCATATGTCGCTATCCGTGCAAAAAGGGTGATTAATTTATTACACTTTTTTAGTTTTTCTTGGCAGCCTAATAATTAAATTTTTCTCTAGGCTTTATGTAAGCACCTTAATCGAATAAAAAGCATCCTATCAAATTGATAACATGAAGATTAATTTATTGACGAAATACCAAAGTAGTTTTGAGTTAATAATTTTGATTCATTCAGGGTAAGAAAGATAGCAAAACCCGCTGTCATCGCTTTCAGAATATGACTAAGAGGGTTAGGGGACTGGCTTTATATGCGAAGTGGCCATTAGTTTTTTGTTAACCTAGCTGATTAAACCTCGCTCCTTAGTTACGATAAGCGCTGAAATTTCATTTCGTAGAGAACTCAGCGCTTATGAAGGAAAAGATGAATGGGAATTTACCGTTTGGAGCGGTATAGGTCATCCTACTGAATTGCAGCAACCTTTTTATTTATAAGTTCAACAATGGCTTTGACGCCGTTACCTCTTGATGGGCTTAAATGTTTAATTAGCCCCATTTCTTCGAACAGCTGATAGGCATCAATTGATTGAGCATCCTGAGGGAGAGCGTTGTTGTAACACGCTAGGATGATAGCTAGCAATCCTTTTACAATTCGTGTATCCGAATCTGCGATGATGACCAATCTTTGCTGTGATTCATCTAGATCCAAATGAAGCCAAACGTTACTTTCACAGCCTTTAACTTGTGCATCAGGGGTTTTTAGTGGCTCAGGTAATACTGGCAGCTGTTTACCTAATAACATGATCTCACGATACTTAGCTTGCCAGCCTTTTAAACTATTTAATTTGCTTTGGATTTGATTGATATCCATTTTATTCTTCCAACATCTCAATGGTTTCGATAAGCGCAGTAATAAAGGCGTCTATGTCTTGCTGATTGTTATAAAAAGCAAGGCTCACGCGAACGGTACCTGTAATACTTAAATGTGCCATTAATGGCTGGGTGCAATGGTGCCCACTTCTTACAGCAATGCCATAAGAGTTAAGAAGTGTCGCAATGTCGAAGTGGTGCTCGTTTTTATAAGTAAAGCTTACCACGCCGATATTGTTTTGCGTATCACCCCATATTTTTATGCCGTCAATTTGGCCCAATTGAGTCAACAAGTATTGATATAGTGAATGCTCGAAGGTGAGTAGCTCGTTTTTATCAATTGAAGTTAAATAGTCAAGTGCCGCACCAAATCCAATTACGCCACTGATGTTTGGCGTGCCGGGCTCAAACTTCTCTGGGGCAGTCCTAAAAGTTGTTCCGGTAAAACTCACGGTATCAATCATTTCCCCGCCAGTTTGATAAACAGGTAAATTGTTGAGCATTTCATAACGGCCATACAATCCACCAACACCTGTTGGTCCAAGTGCTTTGTGAGCTGAAAACACAAAAAAGTCGCAATCTAGCGCTTTAAGATCTGGTCTTAAATGCATAAAAGATTGTGCGCCATCAACGACTGTGATAGTTCCGTAGGGTTTAGACGCTTCAATCAGTTGCTTTACGTCATGAATATTACCAAGTGCGTTTGATGCATGGCACACGCTTAGTACTTTAGGTTTTGTATGGCGAATAAACTCAATAGCGGCGGATTGATTTAAAACCCCTTCCTGTGAAACAGGTAAAAGCGCAATTTTAGCCCCGGTTTTTTCTGCAGCTTGTTGCCAAGGGACAATATTTGCGTGATGTTCAAGCGGCGAAAGCACAATAACATCGTCTTCACCAAGCGTATTGGTCAGGCCATAGGCCAAAAGGTTGAGAGAGTCTGTTGCACCTTTGGTCCAAACAACTTCATTGCGTTGGACATTTAAGTATTGAGCAAGCTTGTCACGTATTGCTTCATATTTAGCTGTTGCCTGTGCACTCAGTGTGTGGGCACCTCGATGCACATTGGCATTTTCTTGATGATAGAATTGATTGACAGCATCAATAACAACTTGCGGCTTTTGCGTGGTGGCGGCTGAATCAAAGTAACAAAGCGGCTGCTCATCAACTAAGTTTTGTAATAAAGGGAAGTCTTTCCGAAGTTGCTCAATCAAGGTATTTGCTCATTAAGAACTATAAACCGCCGAATTTTACCTAATTCAACTAACCTTGCAAGCCCGAACAATTTATTTCTGTTTAATGAAATCAAAAAAGGCAGCTATTAGCTGCCTTTACTGGATTAGTGTCCCACTTTAGGAGGGAAGTTGGACAAAATATCTTTCACGGTATTATTAACCGTTTCTGTGCGCTTTTCAGGCGACTCCTTCTTACGAAGGCGTCCTTCTTTTGCGCCGCGCCACACAAGTTGATTTGAAGCTCTGTCGATAACATCAATAACCAAAGTACCTACTTCATATTCACGGGCCTGTGTTTGCGTATGCCAGCCAACACCCCAATAATTCCAACGCGCAGAGTAGCTGGTATTAAATGTATCTACGTCAAGTTTTGTATCAACCGCTGCATGAAAGTTTACCATGACATCTGCCTGAGCATTTTCTACCAAGGTGAGACCATGTTGCGCCATTTCTGTAATAATTGCATTTCGAACGCGCTTTTCCATCAGTTCACTGATCTGATAGTTTTGAGCACCTTTGTCAAAGTTTGCAGTGTCTGGAGACCATGAAAAAGTTTTGTAGTTGGCAAATTCAACTGATTTATCATAGTCCCAATCAGGGGTGTTAGAACAAGCACTTAATACAATCAAACTTAGCGCTACAAGCAGGTTACGAGTCATTTTTTACTCCTTAATTAAGGCTTTTGGCCTTGTAATACTAACTGGACCAAAGTTGATAAGCAAAAAGCAAATAAACTTTAAGATCCAGTAAGTAAGACCAGTTAAAACTATGAATGTTCCACTTCAATCCAGTCTTTTTCATCAACCCAGTTTTGGCTTCCCTGATTAACACTGCGGATGGGAACCAAGTAATCACAGCTGATCTGCGGCTTAACAGAAGCAAATATTGGCACAAACCCGAAGCTCAGTGCAGTTTCGATAATTGCTTTTTGGTTCTGCGGGTCAATATCTGCAGCCTCATCAATGTATATTGGTATACGGTATAAAGCTTGTTCTTGATCAGATAGCAGGTAGCGAATGAACAGCATACCACATAACAGTTTGATGGTAATTCGGGTACCATTGGAGCCCGCAGAGTCAATTTTATCAAAGTGCTCGGTTTCACCAGCTCTATTGACGACTTCAAAGCGAATATCGAATAAATCGGTAAGCGTTAAACCTGCTTTTTCACTGGCTAGTTTAATGATATGGTCTTTTGCTTCATTAACTGCATTTTCATCCGCTTTTGCCTCACTAAGTAAGTCGAAACTGTCACCTTGCTCATAAACTTCAGAAGTGCTGATAATAGTATCAATGCTGTCGACCAACATTTTGCGAGGGATAACATTGATCTTAAATGCTTTTAAGTTCGAGATACGATGTTGGCTGATCCCGCGGTTAAAGCTGTTCATTTCACGGCGTAATCGATCTAAATCTTCTCTTAAGCCTTTTATTGTCGCGGCAACTTCGGTCAGGGCGACACGTGCTTGACGTTCAACAGCATCCCGTTCGTTATCAATATTGTGGTATGCGCTGATCAATTTAGCATATTTGTTTGACTCATCGGTTTCATTGTCAAACTTGGTGATGCCTGCATTGTAGATATGAAGATATGTATTGCGCACATTTACATCTAAGTTTCTCAGCTCTTGGCAATCTTTGTTGAATTGATGGACTATTTCCGACAAGTTATCAAAGTCGATCTTCACATCGATAGGATAGGGGGTCTGTTTTCCTTCATAAATTGCTAATGTGTGGTCGATACGTTCGGACTTCACTTGCTTAAGACGATCGCTTTGTCTCAAAATAAGATCTTGCTTGCTTTTTATGATCGAACGGCGATCTGAAATTGATCCTGCGTTGCGTTGTACATCTTGTAAATAGTCATCTACTTGCTCGCGTTCGGCACCTAATTGGTCTTTGAGAGCCATTTGTGCCTCTGCCGACTGTTGCATGGTTTGGAATTGCTCGAAGCGTTTAAGTGCATCTTCCGTAGCCATCAGTTCTTGATACAAGGCATCGCGCTCTTGTTGTTTATCGGCAACATTCGCTGCAACTTCTCTTTGCTGCTTTAGCTCTGTCAATGAACGTTGCAGTGCTTCGAGCTGGGCTTGTAATTGTGCTTTGTTCTCTCCACTTTGCATTTGCACTGGCGCTAGCTTCTTAAGTTTAACGCTCACACCAGGTAATTGCAGCTCTCCACCTTTAACGGCGTTTGAAAGCAAGGCTAAGAAATCAGCAAACGCATCTTCATCGTGAATGGTTACTTCACCTTGAGAAGTGGTTGCAAACGACAGCAGATCAGGGTTCAGTATTCGAGAGATTTCTTCTACTTCTTTGAGTGATAGATCTTCTCTCATACGAGTAAATAAATTGAACTCTAGGTTTTTCAGTTGTAGCTTTAAGCTCTTTATCTGCTTTTGAGTTTCACCAATACGGTAATCTAAAGTATGTAAACTCTGACCTTGTGCGCTGTTGATCGAGAATGACAACTGCTCATACTCTTTTTTCAAAAGAGTGAGGTTTGTTTTTAGTGTCGCATGGTTGGTTAATTCAAACTCAGATTTGAGTGCTTGATAGTCTGTAAACCATTGCTCAATTTGTGTTTGTTTACGTTCGATATCGCGAGATTGCTGAACATAAAGTTGTTGTTTTTGTTCAAAATCTCGTTTTTCTTGCTCGATATTTTCGAGCTGTTCATTCAGTTCGTCGATTTGTGACGTTTGGTATTCATCGAATGCGATAATAGCTTGATCAATTTTAGGCGCATAAGCTGCTAACTTACCCTTGATAGTCGCTTCGCTTTCAATCATTTGTTCCAGTGCAGCAATGGGTTCTTGCATTGACTCTAAGGCGGTAAGCTCACGTTTAGAACGATTGACTTTATCGAATGCACGTCGCCAGACTTCGTAAAAGTCGACTTTTGAGTTTGACATATGGCGTTCAAAAACTCGTAACATAAAACGTTTAACATCATGAGCACCTAACTTATGTAAGTTCAAAATGCGTCGAAAGATCTCTTTGTAGATCGCGGCGTCTTGAACATTGTTAAGTGGGATCATTTTGAGATTGATGTCACCATCATATGGGGTTGCGCCACCGGTCAATAGTGCGTTGAGTTCTGCGGCTTTTAGTTCAATGGCTTTGTAACCTTTAGAATCTAAATGATTGAATAGTTTAGTGTATTTAATGATGCTTTTACCTTCAGTAAAATCATCAAGGTTAAGTTTACCGTTGTAGCAAAAAAATTGGTGCGCGTAACCTGCGATTTTTCCAAGACCTGCAACACCAATGACTACGTCACCATGGGGTAGGTTTGCTTCAAGTAAAATGTAAGACTGATCGCTCGAAAAATAGAATTTTCGGGTTTCTTCTAAGTCGTGGCCGTCCCATTCAGTTAAGCGTAAATCGTTGACCAAAGGAAATTGAAGCGCATTGATAACTGAGCTTTTACCTGTGTTGTTAGGGGCGCAAATTGATGCACTTTTATCCAGTGGAATAACACACTTTGCATAGCCTGCGGTATTTAAAAGCGCTAGCTTACTTAATCCATATAATTCGCTCATACTTCTTCCTCTAGCGCTTCAAAATTGTCTTCGTTAACTTCCATTAGGGCGTCGATATATCTATAAACCGGCGCTAATAATACAAAACCGCGTTCAGTTTCTTTGCACAGCCCCAATCTCAACATACGTAAAAAAACGTCTTTTCTTAAATCAGATCCTGAAAAGATCTCCAATTGATCAAATAAATGTTTGTTGAGCTGAATAAGCGTTTGCATCAGTTCCAAATCAATTTGTTCATCAAACAATGCTCGCAGAGGATCTTTACCTTGGTTGGCGTAGTACTCTATAAGAATAAAAACCGTCAAGGCGATAGCGCGACTGATCTTGCCCATATTGGGAGTGCTTTCGTCACTGGCAAGGTAGTAAAATCCTCTCGCATCATGTTGTAAATCATGGCCTAACGCTGCAAACAACGCTTGGTATGACTCTATGTGTTGGTCCAGTTCTTGCCAAAGCGTCGTATCTTGTTCACTGATGTGATACCCACCTGCAAGCTTTTTATTGATGGCTTGCAGTTGTGATAAATCGTTTAGATTAATTTGTGTCATGGTGTCGTACTTATTGTTTTGCTTTTTCAGCGTCAGAATTATTATTTTCTGTGGCGCTAAATGGATACAATTTGATTTTGGTATTAGCGAGTTGCATTGACTCTTTTGAATTGGATTGACTGACTATCAATTCAGGGTCGCTAATTAGTTTTTGATACAAAAACAGCATTTCGTCAGCTTCTAGGTTAGGATAGCTATCACTTAAAAACCCAAGCAGGGCAGTGCGCTTTTGCCCACTGGTTGAAAAAGACTTTTTGACATCTTGATAATCAGGAATATTGGGGCTTTGGTATGCAGGTACATCTTGATGATCAGGCAATTGATATTCTTCATGTTCAAACTCAGCAAGGCTTGCCATATAGGCGACCATGTGGCGCTTTTGACCAAGGTTAAAACGCTGAATATCGGACACGAAGTCTGGCTGAACAGGGCTAAGCATACGATCCACCCCATTTTTACGGATAAGTCCGAGCACTTTGGCTGCTTGGCGAGTAATAAGGGTGTTCCGCCTTAATTCCTCACGCAATGGCATTAGCATATCGGCACTTTTACCCAAACTTTCTCTGCCTATTAAATGCATGTCTAATATACGCGTTCTCAGTTGCTCGAGCATACGTTTGTCTTGAGCGCCTCGACCAAGCTGTTCGATTTGATTTATTTGTTCACTAATTTGCGTTTCTATGTCGCTAAAACAAGCTTGAAATGGACCGTGTATGTCAACCATTTCAAGCATTGGTTCAATATATTCGTCAAATGCTTCTATGACAGCTTGATAACGTCGCTTCAATGATAAATTGCTGTGATCAGATTTGGCTTGCTCTACAAGATTGAGAATTGCACTCTCATTGTGTTGATAAAGCTTTACAATTTTTCTGACCCGTTCATCCATAATACGACTAAAGCGTCGAAGCTCGCTATGGTCACCTTCATTACCAGCCTGAGCCAAGCGTGCCCCAAGCCGTTGCAAATCTTTAACTAATACGGTGATTTCTTCAGCAAGACCTAAATGCTCCTCTTGGAGCAAAAAGCTTGCAAAATCAGCGACCGCTCGGTTGATTTCGAGCTGCGAAGACTTAGCTAGAGGAATAATAATTTCTTGATTAAGCAGTCTATTTGTTTCTTTATAAACCCGTTCACTTGACCAGTTAGGGTTCTTTAATTTTATTAAGTTTTGTACATCTTTTATACTGAAATCCGACATTTTAAATCGCTTAAATAGCAACTCTAAAACGTTCCAGTGTTCATTTAATGTATTAAGAACTTTTTTCGCTGGGATCATAACTTTCCAGTTTGTATCATTTTTGTGACATCACTTGTTCACGAATTTGTCATAAATTGTAATTATTGATAGCGGTCACTTGCCCATAGTGTTAGACTCCGCGCCGATTTACATCACCCTTTACAAAAATTACATTTGATTACAGGTTGTTTACGCGTATGGTCACTTCCATAATCCTAACCCTAATAGCGCTAGCTTTTGTGCTTATCGTTATAGAGGATATTATCCATGTAAACAAGGCCAAAACGACGCTTTTTTTTGGCACTTTATGTTGGATTATCGCTTTTATCTCTCCAATTCATGGCGAAAGCTCAGAAACTATACAACATCAGCTCGATCACAACATCTTAGAAATTGCGACGTTATGGCTTTTTTTAATGGCTGCGATGACTTTTGTTGCTTATTTAAACTCTAAAGGTTTTATTCAAAACATTGTCCATCGCATCATGCCTGAGCAGATCAGCGAGAGAAAGTTAATGTTTCTCGTCGGTGCTTTTGCGTTTATATTTTCTTCGATTTCTGACAACATTACTGCGACGCTAATATCTTTGGCTGTTGTCATGTCCTTAAAACTGGATGCGAAAAAGCTAGTAAAGTATGCCACATTAATCATTTTTAGCGTAAATTCTGGTGGTGTTTCGCTGATCACTGGTGATGTAACAACCTTGATGATATTTTTGGCGGGTAAAGTCACAATACCGGATCTCTTGCTGTTAGTTTTGCCGGCCATCGTGAGCGTATTTGCATTGGCAGCAATGTTATCCATCGGTATGAATGAGCAACTTTACTTTGCACGCCAAGAATTACGCCGTATTGAAAAGACTGACATAACGATTGCAGTCATTTTTATGTCCACCGTACTTGCCACGTTGTTTTTAAGTGTTCATTATCAAGTACCGCCTATGCTGACGTTTTTATTCGGTTTGTCATTTATGTTTCTAGTTGCGCAATTTTTAATGCGAAAAAAAGACGTCAACAAAAAGATAATCGATTACATTAGAGAAATAGAATACGACACGCTGCTATTTTTTGTAGGTGTACTGCTGTTGGTGGGGGCGCTTAAGGAAGTTGGCGTGTTAAGTATGTTTACTGAACTCTATCAATATTTGGCACCTGAATATGCAAATTATTTGGTTGGGTTGCTGAGTGCAGCAGTAGACAATGTACCACTAACCGCAGCGTTATTAAAAGCGCAGATCGAAATGACCCCGCAGCAATGGCTAACATTTACCTATGCAACAGGTGTGGGTGGCTCTATGCTAATTATTGGTTCCGCTGCGGGTATTATTGCGATGAGTAAAGTAAAAGCATTGACCTTTATGAGTTATTTAAAAATGGCGCTGTATTTACTGATTGCTTATACCATAGGTTACGCTGGATCGTATTATATGGGGCAACTTATTTAAGTCTTTTTTGGTGTTAAGGTACAAAACTACTTGACACCTAGACGTCTAAAAGATAGTTTTTAAAAGCCTGCTCTTGTAGCAGGTTTTATTTTGCCGGTGTTCAGCTTAATACCCGCAAAATAGACAGAAGAGGTGCGATGCTTAGGTAGCTTGTTCGAGGACACGACATCCGACGACAGCAAGCGAGGGAAGTATTCGCCGAGGAAAGTGATTGGTCGTATCAATGACTTTTCGGTTTACGGGGTTGAATCCTCGGAACTGTCACCGTTTATTGGTGGAGAGCTTCTGGCAGTGGTTTTTTCAATATATTTCTATTTCCTCTTGCCAAGTTAGTTCTCCTTATTTTTTTGATAGTACATGTGCTATCACAAGGAGATAAAATGAATTCCCAGTCTGTTGTTGCTAAGTTCGGTGGTACAAGTGTTGCTGACTACACTGCTATGCATCGTTGTGCACAAATTATTAATGACGACCCTAAGGTAAAAGTCGTGGTTGTAAGTGCCAGTGCAGGTGTTACAAATCACCTAGTAGAGCTAGTTCAACAAAAAGCCAATCATCAAGAGCGTTTGGCACTGGTAGACGCGGTTATGCAAATTCAGCACCGCATTCTTGAACATGTCACCCTAGACTCAGACTTACAAATAGGTTTCAAAGAAACTTATTCAGAATTTAAAGAAATAGCAATGTTACCCGCACTGAGTGCACAGCAATGTGACGAAGTGTTGAGTTTTGGTGAACGTTTTTCTTCATTCATTTTTACTCAAGTGCTACGAACGCTAGGCGTCAATTCAGTCCGCTTTGACGTTAGAAACATTCTAAAAACGGATAGTAATTTTTCAAAAGCGACACCAGATATTGAAGCTTCAGCAGCAGCCGCTGCTGAACATTTGGCTCCGCTGTTAGATAATCATGTGGTAGTAACACAGGGTTTTATCGGCAGTGATAAATATGGGCAAACGACCACTTTGGGCCGCGGTGGTTCTGATTACAGTGCGGCGTTAATCGCAGAGGCAATTGATGCTGACAGTGTGCAAATTTGGACTGATGTAGTTGGCATTTTCAGTACAGATCCTAGACTCTGTACTAAAGCGAAACCAATTCCGAGATTGAGCTTTGACGAAGCGGCTGAAATGGCAACGTTTGGCGCGAAAGTGCTGCATCCAGCGACGATTTTACCTGCCAGCAGAAAAGGTATCTCTGTTTTTGTCGGCTCAAGTAAAGCGCCTGAGCAAGGTGGTACTTGGATTGAAAAAGAAACTCAGGCTCAGTCTGGGATCCGTGCCGTCACACAACGTAAGAACCAAATCCTATTAACATTAAAAAGCCCTGAAATGTTGTTAGCAAGCGGCTTTCTCGCGAAAATTTTTACGATATTAAGTAACTACAATATATCGGTCGATCTTGTTACGACTTCTGAAATAAGTGTTGCTTTGACCTTAGATAATGCGCCTAATGCGTCACGTCCAGAGCTTGAACAAGCGTGTCTTGATGAGCTTGGTGAATTTTGTCACGTTAGTGTAGAGAACAATTTGACGTTAGTCGCTATGATAGGCTCTGAAATTCAGCTAAAAGGGGGAGATGATTGTTTGGTTGATGTGTTATCTGAATTCGATATACGTCTAATTTGCCATGGTGCAAGTCGTCACAATTTATGCTTCTTAGTTGAACAGGCCAGCTCAGATCAAGTCGTTCAAGCAATCCATCAAAAATTGTTGGAAGCGGCCTAAAATTCTGGTTTTACGATAGTAGCTTAGGTATATTTTCTAGGCTACTATCGTTTCTGTTGTTGATGAAATAACTTTATAACAAATATTAATGATAAAGTTGCAATAAAGAACCCAAGGTGGCACTCTTAATAAAGTAACAATAATTTGCATAAGGGCCTCCCATGCAGTATCAAGATATCTATGAGTTTTGGTTTGTTACATGCTCAGAAAAAGATTGGTGGCAGAAGTCATCAGCGTTTGACCAAAAAATCAAAAGTCAATTTTCAGTTCTACATAAAATGGCACACAACGGCGAGTTGGAAAGGTGGAGAGATACCCCTGTTGGCTCATTGTGTGAGATTATCGTTTTAGACCAATTCCCGAGAAATATGTACAGAGATACACCGCAGGCTTTTGCCAGTGATGCTCTGGCTTTGAGCTTATCTCAACAGGCCATTGATAAAGGGTTTGATCAGGCCCTAAACGATACAGAAGTAGGTTTTTTATATATGCCGTTTATGCATAGTGAGAGCGCGGTCATTCATCGCCAAGCAGAGGCTTTATTTCGCGAATTACCGGGCTACGAATTTGAGCTGGCACATAAAAAAATAATTGATCGATTTGGACGTTACCCTCACAGAAACGAGATTCTAGGTCGAGTTTCAACGGATGAAGAACTTGAGTTTTTGCAGCAGCCTGGCTCTAGTTTTTAATTGGTGAGTTTTATTCATTAATGGGCGAGGGGAGTTCCCGTATCAGGGTTGTTGTGCTCGCATTTTTCAATCAAAAAGGTATAATCGCTGGCCAAAACAATAATTATATTTGTGTTCGATTATGGCTCAGGTACGTGATGGTTTTCAAAGCCGACTTGGCTTTGTCCTAGCAGCAGCGGGTGCCGCTGTTGGTTTAGGAAATATTTGGGGCTTCCCAACTCAAGCTGCCAATCATGGCGGTGGTGCATTTTTACTCGCATATTTTATCGTTATCTTTTTGCTGGCATTACCTGCGTTGTATACCGAGCTTTATCTCGGTCATCAAGCACAGGCAAATCCAGTAAAAGCTCTCAAGCAAGCTTGGCAAGAAAAGCAACCTAATGTAGGAGCGGCCGCTGGCTATATTGGTTTGAGTGGCGCAATTGTGATGCTCAGCTTCTATTCTATTGTTGCCGGTTGGATGCTGGCACATTCTCTAGAACCGTTAACTTCGTTGTTTGGTATGGATGCTGTGAGTCAGTTTTTAACTGGTGACTCAACGGCGAGAAACTTTGTGTTTACGCCTTTGATGCTGCTGTTAACTGCGGCAATTATTTTAAAAGGGGTGAAATCAGGTATCGAAACTTGGTCTCGTCGATTAATGCCAATGTTGCTACTTTTGTTGTGCTGCTTGATTGCTTATATGGCAACGTTAGAAGGGGCGGCAGAAGGATTCAAAGCTTACTTGGTCCCTAATTTTGATAAGATTACTGATCCGGATTTGATCATTGCAGCAATGGGCCAGGCATTTTTCTCGTTGTCTCTTGGTGTCGGTTGTATGATGATTTATGGCTCATATCTAAAGCCCAATGAAAACTTACCTAAGTTGACTTTTAGTGTCGCCATGTTGGATACCGGTGTTGCATTTTTAGCTGGTTTGCTGATTATTCCGGCTATTTTCGTGGCGCAGCAAAACGGCGTGGAAGTTTTTCAAGATGGAAAATTAGCTGGGGAAGGGCGTCTGATCTTTGCAATTTTACCAGAGCTATTTAAAAGTATGGGCCAAATAGGCATTTGGGTCGGTCTCACGTTCTTCGTACTTATGTCTATTGCTTCTTTAACTTCGACTATTTCCTCTACAGAAATACCGGTTTCATTCTTAGTTGAAAATCATGGTATGGGAAGAAGAAAAGCAACATGGATTGTCACTTTAGTGATTTTAGTTTGTTCAAGCTTAATCATTATGAACTTTGATTGGCTGTTTGGTTTGGTGATTTCAGTGTTCACTCGATATCAACTACCTTTGATGGGACTTTTTTACTTTATCACAGTTGGTTGGATGTGGAAGCGAGGTAATACACTGCTATTGGACGCGACAGGTTTACGCTATTGGTTTGCTCAGTATTTGCGATTTATTTGTCCGATACTAATGACAGCCGTATTCGTTAATGTCGTTATCAATAAATAACACCAAATTGCAGATAACAAAAAAGCGCAGCCATTTGGCTGCGCTTTTTTGTTATCATTTGGTTTAAAAGGGGCCATATGTACTAAACGAGGTTTGGAGTATGCGTCTTGTGTTTAAGTGCATATAAGTTTTTCAGTGTGGTATTTGCTATTTCTGTCAGTGCTTCTTGTGTAAAGAACCCTTGATGACCTGTGATTAGTACATTAGGAAAACCACTTAGCCTTACAAAGGTGTCATCTTGGATGATCTCTTCACGGCGGTCTTTGAAAAAAAGTTCCGATTCCTGCTCGTATACATCTAACCCTAAATATCCGATTTTCTTTGATTTGAGTGCAGTAATGCATGCGGGTGTGTCAATTATCGCACCGCGACTGGTGTTAATCACCATAACGCCTTGCTTCATTTTCTCAAATGCTTGAGCATCAAGTAAGTGATGTGTAGCATCGGTTAGGGGACAATGTAGGGATATGATATCGCTCTGCTGTAAAAGCATATCGAGTGACACCTGTGTATAAGAGCCTTCGCCGATGTTGGGATCATATACAAGCGTGTGCGCACCAAAGCCATTTAAGATAGACACCAAGGCTTGGCCAATTTTACCACAACCAATTAAACCAACCGTTTTGTTGTGGATATTAAATCCCAATAATCCATTGAGGTCAAAATTCTCCTCTCGGATACGGTTATATGCTTTATGTGTTTTTCTCGCTAGGGTGAGTATCAAGGCCATGCAGTGCTCTGCAACCGCCTCCGGGCTGTATGAGGGAACTCGCACAACTTGCAGGCCCAATGCATGCGCTGACTCAATGTCCACATTATTGTAGCCAGCACACCTCAGAGCGATGTATTTAATACCGAGTTCTGCTAATTCAGCGAGTACACAAGCGTTGAGATCATCATTGACAAACACGCATACGGCATCATAGCCAGCCGCCAAATAAACGGTATCTCTGTTTAGATTATGTTCGAAATACGCAAACTCAAAATCAATGAAATTTTTAATTGCTTGAGAGAAGAATGCGTTTTCATATTTTTGCGAACTGAAAAGTGCTACTTTCATCTTGCAACTGACCCTCGATGATCTGCTTTAAAGATTCAGGCTTTGTACGCGGTGCATAGCGTGACAAAAGCTCGCCATTATTACCGATTAAAAATTTAGTGTAGTTCCATTTTATTGCTCTATTTTGAGCAATGCCCCGCGTATGTGATTTTAGGTAATTAAATAAAGGATGAGCATCAGGGCCATTAACCAATGTTTTTTCAGCAACTTTAAAACTCAAACTAAAATGTGATTGATAAAACTCACGAAGCATTTCATTTTCTAACGGCTCATTTTTACCAAATTGATTGCATGGGAATGCAATTATCTCCAGGCCTTGTTTATTATACTTACGATACATTTTTTCAAGGGCGGTGAGCTGTGGCGTAAAACTACATTTACTTGCGATGTTGACAATGATAACGGGTCTATTTTGATATGACCTAAGTGAAACTGTCTCACCAGTAAGTAACTTAACACTGTATCTGTAAATATTATCCATGCTGCAAAGTTCCGTGCATATAACGAGTTGTATTTATAATTTTCATGTGGAGTTGTTGTGTAATCCACTGACTGCCAATGAGGTGTAATCCCCTCCATTGTTCAAGCATAGCAGTCATTTTGGTCAATTTTATGTCAAGGGAGTTTAAATTTAACCAAATGTACACAAATGATAAGTGAAGAGAGATTTAAAGCAGAGCTGTGCCACCGGTGTGGCACAAAAAAGTAAAGTTTAAACAAGGCGTTTTAATAAGCTGGAAGTATCCCAACGATTGCCACCCATCTTTTGAACATCGGCGTAGAACTGATCTACCAAAGCGGTTACGGGTAAGGTAGAGCCATTCTTTTTGGCTTCATCAAGAGCAATAGACAGATCTTTTCGCATCCAATCCACAGCAAAACCGTGCTCATAATGATCATCTAACATGCTCTTATGACGGTTTTCCATCTGCCAGCTACCAGCAGCACCTTTTGAGATCACTTCAATGACAGCTTCACAGTCTATGTTGGCATTTTGACCAAACTGCAATGCTTCTGCGAGACCTTGCACAACACCTGCGATACAAATCTGATTCATCATTTTTGCTATTTGACCTGAACCGACATCGCCGAGCAATTTAGAAAAGCGTGCATAAGCAGCCATCACTGGCTCAACAGCATTGTAGATGTCTGCTTGACCACCACACATGATGGTAAGTTGGCCGTTAACTGCACCTGCTTCTCCACCTGATACCGGCGCATCAATGAAGCCGATCTGCTTAGATTCGCAGGCTTTAAATAATTCTCTCGCTACATCTGCGGAAGCGGTTGTGTGATCAACTAATGTAGTATTTGCACGCATTGATTGAAGAACGCCATCAGTACCAGTGGTTACTTCTCTGAGGTCGTCGTCATTACCAACGCAAATAAATACGATATCCGCATTCGCGGCTGCTAATGCTGGGGTCGTCGCAAGTTGACCGGAATACGTTTCCATCCAAGTTTGTGCTTTGCTCGTAGTGCGGTTGTATACCGTGACGTTATACCCTTGATTTGCTAGGTGGCCAGCCATCGGAAATCCCATTACACCAAGGCCAATAAAGGCTACATTTTTGTTATTTGATGTCATATTTAACAATCCAGTTGTGACAAGTGACTCGATTGTAACTTAAGTGGGGGAGTTTTGGCTGAATATTTTGCATGATAATGAACTGTTTTCATGCATTTATTTTGAAAGGTTTATAACAGAGTAGCCTGATATTCAAGCTACTCTGTTTTGAGTAATTAAACTTTAGAAGTAGTTAAGTTTTCTTCAAGATCTTTCGCTGCGTCTGGGTCGTTAAAAACATCATGATTTAATTCACCTTCCGATTTTGCGACCACACATGTAACCATACAGTCACCAGTAACGTTAACAGCTGTACGGGTCATATCCAGTAGCCTATCAACACCCATGATAATAGCGATACCTTCGACTGGAAGACCAACTTGGTTTAACACCATTGCAAGCATGATCAAACCAACACCAGGCACACCTGCTGTGCCCACAGAAGCCAGCGTGGCAGTTAAAATCACCATTAGGTAATCGCTAAGAGTTAAGTCAACAGCAAATACCTGAGCGATAAAGACGGTAGCAACACCTTGCATAATGGCTGTACCATCCATATTGATTGTTGCACCTAAAGGCACTGTAAAAGAGGCGACGGTATTGTTTGCACCTAACTTTTTGGTAGCTGTTTCAAGTGTTACAGGCATTGTTGCGCTAGAGCTAGAGGTACTAAATGCAAACATGCAAGCATCTTTCATTTTAGTTAAGAAGGTCACAGGGTTTAGACCTGTAAGCACCTTGAGTAAAATAGTGTAGTTTACTAAAGCGTGGAAAAACAACGCTGCCACTACAACTAAGAAGTATTTTCCAAGTTCAACAATTAAACCCATTTTAATATCGGTAAACAGCTTTGCCATTAAACAGAACACACCATATGGCGCTAAGTTCATTAATAGAGTAACTAATTTCAAAATGACCGTATTTAAATCATCAAAAACAGCCGCGATCCGTTTGCCAGGCTCTCCACTTAATGCCATAGCAATACCGAATAGCAAAGCAAATACGATAACTTGGAGCATATTGCCACTGGCCATGGCATCGATTGGGTTAGTTGGGAACATACCAATGATAACTTGCGCGAGAGTAGGCGCTTCTTTTGCATCAAAGCTGCTTGTAGTTGGCATATCAATCCCTGCACCTGGACTTACGAGCAGAGCAAGTGATATTGCGACTGTGATAGCAATTGCAGTAGTTGTTAAATATAACAATATAGACTTACCACCTAGACGACCTAGCTTTTTAGGATCACTTAGGCTACAGGTACCACAAACCAAAGATATAAATACCAGAGGAACAACCAGCATTTTTAAACTGGCAATAAAGATTTGACCACCGACGTGGAAAAGACCATCCACAAAGAAACCTCTTAATGGAAAGTCGACAAATCCAAGGGGGATTAAGAACTCAGGCTCACCGGCAAGAATTTGTTGGAAAATTATACCGACACCAATACCCGCGATCATGGCTATCATGATACGTGTAGTCAGGCTAAATTTATTATTATCAGTCATTGTTTTGGACACGCCCTAAAACTTTTCGTTGTTAAAATCGTTATAGCCTAACAGGATGGTTCAAAATGAACAAAAAAAAATGCCAAGACTACGAAAAAATTGTGATTTTTTATCTTGGTTTGGGTTAACATTGTGCAAATAACTCTAATTTTAAATTGTGCGAGGGAGAACTGCGGATGTTTTCAATGCGTTGGTTTAGCACCATATTTATGATATTCCTTCTAACAGCCTGTGGCGGAGGGGGGTCGATAGAAAAAGACACCTCCGGAGATGGTGGTAATGATACAGATGAATATGCAATTGCATTAAGTCTCAATTCTCAAAGTGGTTCTTCCGAACTCAGCGTTTCAAATCCTATTCAGGTCCAAGCCAAAGTTACAAAAGATGGTCAAGCTCAAGCTGATAGGCTGGTCAAATTTGTCGGCGATGAATTTTCCGAATTTAATGGCTCTACGTCTGCGCTTACGAATAGCGAAGGTATTGCTACAGTTGGGATAGTTGCGAATAATAATCAAGGTGCAGGTACCATAACCGCGTCTTTCGATGTAAATAGTGAAACACTCACCAAATCAATCGAATATGCGGCAATGGGCGATGGTGGCACGCAAATTGCGCTAACCATTACCGATGTCAATGGTAATGAAGTCGACACCGACAATAGATTAGGTGGTGAAAATCCAGCGACCGTTATGGCGACATTAACCAGCAATGGGACGCCCTTAACAGGTCAAATTCTGACCTTTACATTTGATGAACTGATCAGCACCGCAAGTAACGGTAAAATCGTCACTGATGCAAACGGGCAGGCCAGTTTTCAAATTAATGCAACTAGGCAAACTGGTGCAGGGTCAATCGTTGTTACCTATGGCGACATTACTAATAGTACAAACTTCGTTTCAGACGGATACGAATTTTTTGGGCTACAAGTTTACGCCTTATCTGTTGTCGGTTTAGACCAACAGGGCAATGAAACAAATGACTTGTCGTTTTCTTCGCCGATAGCTGTGAGAGCTACCTTAACACTAAACGGTAAACCACTTGCCAATGAACCTCTTGTGTTTACCGTTAATAAGGCACTGATTGGTTCAGCGACCAATGTACTGAAAACAGATGAGCAGGGAGTAGTCACCTTTAATCTGATTGACAATAATGAATCTGGCGTAGGGCAGTTAAATGTTACTTATGAAACTCCGGGTACTGAAATTGAAGATGTTTCGTCATCTATAAGCTTTGAAAGTGAGGGTGACGGCGGTTTGCAGATGCAGGTGCAAATCACAGATCCTCAGGGCAACGCAATTTCTGAGCAAAACCCATTAGATACAGGGAAAAACGGCTCGGTCTCAATTAATTTATTAGACAACGGTCAACCACTATCTGGCGCAATTGTATCTGTTAATGCGGGCACAAAAGGCATTACATTGCCATCAGATGGTCGTGTTGAGACAAATAGTAGCGGTCAAGCTACATTGGCACTTATTCCAAACATGGAGTCGGGCGTTGACACGCTAACGGTGACATATACGACTGAAACAGAGACTGTAACCAACACAGTTAATTATCACTCAAATGGAGACGAGTTTTTTGGTCAGCAGACGTATGAGCTTGCAATTGTTGGTGAGACGGCTGCTGGAGCGTCTTCAAATCAATTGTCTTTTGCTACACCGTTGACTGTAAAGGCGACACTAACATTAAACGGTTCGCCTGTGTCAGGACAAAATGTGAACTTTTCGGTTGATGACAAAGGTTTACTGGCGAGTAGTGTGGTAGAAACAGGCACTGATGGTGTTGCGCCGGTCATTTTAACTGAAAACAATGTTGATGGAGCTGGCGTCGTTACGGCAACATATACGACTGAAGACAATCAGGTGATCAGTAAATCTTTCAGCTTTATCAGTGCTGGTGATGGCGGCTTGCAAATGGTGCTCACTGTTACAGATAAAGAAAATGGCAATCCAATTAGCCAAAGCAATCCGCTGAGCGGTACGACGAAAGGCTCAGTAGAAGTCACGCTTTCCAACAATGGTATATTGGTCAGTAATGCGATTGTCAATGTCTCTACAGGCGGTAAGGCAGCAACTGTACCTTCTGATGGTCAGGCTGCAACTCAGGCAAATGGTAAAGCATCACTAGAGCTGGTTGCTAACAATGAGGATGGCGTTGGACAACTGTCAGCGACCTATACAGACCCCATGACATCTGAAACCGTGACGCAGCAATATATTTACTATACAGAGGGAGATCCTGATTTTGGTGACTCGGCATTTGAGTTATCAATTGTTGCAAGAAATGCGTCAGGTACTGAAACCAATGAGCTGTCTGGTAATTCAGAACTGACTTTGAGCGCGACGTTGTTACAAAATGGTTCTGCATTTGAAAATCAACAAATTCAATTTACGGTCAATGCGTTTGGAACATTAGACCCGCAATCTGGTTCGGTTTTAACCAATGCCTCGGGTGTTGCTACTATTCAACTCAAAGATAACTCCGTTAAAGGAGCTGGTAGAGTTACAGCGACATTTACTGCAAGTAACGGCGAAGAAGTATCGCGCAACTTCAATTTTAATAGTCAAGGCGATGGTGGCTTATTACTGATTATTGAATCTATCAAGGACGGCAACGGTGCAGATATTAATGAAGGCAACTTGTTGACAAAAGATAATAGGGCAGAAGTCACCGCCGTGCTTACAGAAGACGGTAGTCCGGTTCAAGGTGCCTTGGTGACTTTTTCGGTAGATGAAGTTGCAACAATGTCTCCGGAAAATGGCAGAGCGGTGACAGATAGCCAAGGTAAAGCTTCAATAGATTTATTTGTTACAACGGTGTCAGGCGTTGGAGAAGTTACGGCGCAATATGAGGGCATCACAACAAACCCGGCTGTGTTTAACTCTAAAGGTGATGCGGTTGTTATTGATGGCAATTATAGTTTTGACATTCGCCTATTAGTCAACTGTGCACCTGATTGGGACGCGATACGCAATGACACTTCCAACCCAGTTGACCCAAGTGATTGTACTGAAGTAACCAGTGTCGACTCCAGTGTTATTCCTGAACTATTTATTCAATTAGGTAAGGTGACCAGCGCCGGTGAGAGTGTAGAGAACCAAATTATCGACGTTTCGACGGATAAAGGGCAGGTACTGCCTAGCTCAGGCAAGGTATTGACGGATGTAAATGGCATTGCAATCTTAAAGCTGCAGCCTGGAGACAGTGACGGTGCAGGCACGATCAGTGTTAGCTTTGACGGTGAAGATGCAAGCGAAAACTTCTCTGTTGGTATACAGCAGCTTTACTTGCAGCTGTCTGCAGATTTACCCGCGTCGACTAACCCAGATCAACCACTGCCTGAATTAGACGCCGGTGATAGCTTTATCGTGACTGCTAGCGTGTACACAGATGAAGCTTTGAGTGACTTATATGAACAGCCTGTAGACATTGGCTTTTCGACTATCTGTGCAAGTCAGCAGCCTGCTGGTACATTGGCGACAATTGATAGCCCAGTACGAACTCAAGCTGGGGTAGCCACTTCTACGTATCGCGCTAGTGGTTGTAATGGCAATGATACAATAACAGCCAGTATTTCTGCCGCAGATCCGGTTAACTATGCTTTCTATGTCAATACGGCTCCTGTGCAATCATTGAAGTTTATTAGTGCAAGTAACCGCTTTATTGGGTTACCTCCTGCAACCGGCAGTGTACCTGTGACGTCAACTATTACATTCCAGCTGATTGACACAGATGATAACCCGCTAAGACAAAAGCAGATTGAGTTCAGGTTTGCGGATTTAACGGGTGAGGCAAGCCTAAATACTTATAAAGGTAATACAGACAATGATGGTGAAGCAAAAACTTTGATCGAAGGTGGTGTCGTACCTGGAGGCTTGGTCGTGGAAGCTTGTTACCTTCCTGACGAGACAATCGCGCAGGCAGCTCTAACTAACCTGTTCCCAACGTGCTGGCAGTCTAAAATTGATCAATGTACGGCGGATCCAAGTTTAGAGTTCTGTGAACTGCCAGCTGGTATTACGGGCTATTCGCTGATCCCTGCAAATGACCAGATCAATGCTGTTTCTTCTGGTGTGGTCTTATCTTCAGGTGTGCCTGACCAAGATAGTTTTGATGCGGCACCAGAGACGTATATTCTGAATACGCAAAATTATGTCGGTATAACTACAACTATTAACGTGTTCTTTGGTGATCAGTTTAATCAACTTTCTAAAGATGACCTTGTTGCAAATGTTCAAGCGGAAGCTGGAGTAGTTGGTAACATAGATGGCACGGGTGGAGATGAGTCATACCAGTGTTTTGCTGATAAAGGACGCTGTCAGGTTCAGTGGCGATCTCAAGGGGAGTTACCTTTTACAGCAGATAAATGGCGCAATAAAATTAGTGACGTCTGTGATACCTATCAGGGACAACCGGTACCTTGTATCGGTGCATTCCCGGCTACGTTCACTGAAAACATTGATGGTGTTGATGTGACTAGAACCGTAGTACGAGGTGCCCGAGTTACGGTTCTTGCGACGGCAAAAGGTCAAGAAAACTTCCATGATAAGCCTTCAACAGATACCATTCCTCGCAAAAATGGTTTATTTGATATCGGTGAATTTCAGCCATTAAACGACGATTTACCTGAAGCTTTTATTGATTTTAACAGCAATAATCAATTTGATGCTGTAGATTGTGATCCAAGTAATGGTGAAGCAAACGACCCATGTGAACCTACTCTGAGTAATGGTGGTCACAATGAGTTTTATTTAGATGCCAACAATAATGGTCGCTACGATGGCTTACCTGCTGATCCGACAACAGGCATCTACAATGGCCTTTTATGTGGTCAAACAGCTGAGGAAGCAGGTCAGTGTAGCAAAGACCTCGTTGATATTAGAAAACAGTTCGAAATTGTTGCATCAAGTGATGTTGTCTATGCTCGATTTGTCGTTGCTAAATCCCACATTGGTGGTGCCGATTGTGAAAATACAGACCCAGATGTCCCAGTCAACGGTTTGTTCGGACTAGAGGCCACAGAAAATGATGCTTATTGCGACGTGAATCGTATAGTGTTAGGCACAGAAGCTAATCAAACTGAAGAAGTTACAGTCGAGATTTACTACTCTGACCTATATGGTAATTCACTGCCGGAAGGCACAACGGTGAGTATTTCTACTCAGAACGGCTCTATAACTGTACAAGAATTGACAGGTACAATATTTGCGAGTGGCGGTTTTGAGCGTGGCAGAGCTGTTGTGTTGGTGACACCAGAAAATGCCGCTAATAATATTAGTTCTGGAAACTTAATAGTGACATTCACGATTCCAGATCCTAATAATCCTGGTGAAAGCATAGAAAGAACCAAAACACTGACGATCCAAGATAATGGTTAAAATTTCGTAGTCAAAGGGCCTTTTTTAAGGCCCTTTTTTATTAACGCTTGAATTTCCTCACATATCCGCTATATTCGCCTCTTTAACAAGTCCAAAGATGTGATTGAGTAAAAATGAAGCAATAATTGCTTAATTAATCACTGTTCAGATAAAAGTTAGAATGAAAAGCTTGTAACAATAGGTGTTTGTGGATATACCTATAAATAATAACGCCCAAGAGGGCACAACAGACAAAATTAGTCAAAATAGGCAAATATGGGCAAATCGCTAGTAATCGTAGAGTCTCCCGCAAAGGCCAAAACTATTAATAAGTATTTGGGAAAAGACTACATTGTGAAATCCAGTGTAGGTCATGTTCGTGATCTACCAACGTCAGGAGCGGGTAAAACCAAAGGGGTTGCTACCAAGTCTCCGGCTGAAGTACGTAAAATGTCACCAGAAGAGAAGGCGGCATATCGCAAACAGAAGGACTACGCTAATTTAGTTGCAAGAATGGGCATAGACCCTGAGAAGGGCTGGGAGCCTCACTATGAAGTGTTGCCTGGCAAGGAAAAAGTTGTCCAAGAGCTTACAAAGCTTGCTCAAGATGCAGACCACATCTATCTCGCAACCGATTTGGATAGAGAAGGAGAAGCAATCGCTTGGCACCTTGAAGAGATCATCGGTGGCGATGCGTCAAAGTATAAGCGGGTGGTATTTAACGAGATTACCAAAAACGCGATTACGCAAGCGTTTGAGGCGCCTGGCCAGCTCAATACTGATATGGTGTATGCACAACAAGCTCGCCGTTTTCTAGACCGAGTTGTAGGTTTTATGGTTTCACCTCTACTGTGGCAAAAAGTCGCACGTGGGTTATCAGCAGGCCGAGTTCAGTCAGTTGCTGTGCGTTTGTTGGTTGAGCGAGAAAGAGAAATTAAAGCGTTTATCCCTGAAGAGTTCTGGGATATTCATGCCGATACTAAGTTGGCAGCAAGCGATGTTCGCTTTGCTGTGACAAAGTATCAAGGTCAAGCGTTTAAGCCCGTTAACGAGCAAGAAGCATTAAAAGCAGTTGCGGATATTGAAAGCGCAAGTCTTTCTGTTGTTAAAGTTGAAGAGAAGCCAAGTAAGAGTAAGCCGAGTGCACCTTTTATTACTTCAACCATGCAGCAGGCTGCGAGCACCAGATTGGGTTACGGCGTAAAGAAAACCATGATGTTGGCGCAACGTTTGTATGAAGCAGGTTACATAACGTATATGCGTACCGACTCAACAAACCTGTCAAATGATGCTGTTGAAATGTGTCGCGACTATATTCAAGGTAACTTTGGCGATAAGTACTTGCCAAAAGCACCTATAAAATATAGCGCCAAAGGTAATGCTCAGGAAGCGCACGAAGCAATTAGACCGTCTGACGTAAATGTATTGTCAGGGCATGTTGAAGGCGTAGATGCGGACGCTAAGAAGTTATATGAGCTTATTTGGCGACAGTTTGTTGCTTGCCAAATGACGCCTGCTGAGTATGACCTGACAAATATCACTCTTGGTGCAAACGACTATACGTTGAAAGCGCGTGGGCGTGTACTGAGATTTGACGGTTGGACTAAAGTACAACCAGCAGTGCGCAAAAAGAACGAAGAAGAGCAAGCATTGCCTGCTGTGGCCGTAGGTGACAACGTTGACTTAGTGAGCCTTGATCCTAAACAGCACTTCACTAAGCCACCGGCTAGATACAGTGAAGCAAGCTTAGTTAAAGAATTGGAAAAAAGAGGGATTGGTCGTCCGTCTACTTACGCAGCGATTATCTCGACAATCCAAGAGCGTGGTTATGTACGTGTAGAAAATAGACGTTTCTTCGCTGAAAAAATGGGAGAGATAGTCACAGACCGCTTAGTTGAGAACTTTAACGATCTAATGAACTTTGACTTTACAGCAAAAATGGAAGGCCGTTTGGATGACATTGCTGAAGGTGAAAGGGAATGGACTCATGTTCTTGATAAGTTTTATGCGGATTTTTCACAGCAGCTTGAATTGGCAGGTCAAGACGAAGCCGAAGGCGGCATGCGTCAAAATGTGATGGTCGAGACAGACATTGACTGTACAACTTGTGGCAGAAAAATGGGTATTCGTACTGCATCGACTGGTGTGTTCTTAGGTTGTACCGGGTATAGCTTGCCACCTAAAGAACGTTGCACAACAACAATGAATCTGATCTCTGGTGATGAAGCCATTGATAAGGACGTAGAAGACGCAGAGACAGAAAGCTTAAGACAGAAAAAACGCTGCCCAATCTGTGAAACGGCAATGGACTCATACCTGATAGATGAGACACGCAAGATCCATGTGTGCGGTAATAACCCCGCATGTGGTGGTTATGTTGTTGAACAGGGAACATTCAAGATAAAAGGTTATGATGGACCTGTTATTGAGTGTGACAAATGTGGCGCTGATATGCAGCTCAAGTCAGGTCGTTTTGGCAAGTACTTTGGCTGTACAAAAGAAGATTGTAAAAATACGCGCAAACTGCTGAAAAGCGGTGAGCCTGCTCCACCAAAAGAAGATCCAGTTCCGCTACCTGAATTGGAATGTGAAAAGTCGGAAGCACACTTCGTCCTGAGAGACGGTGCATCAGGCATTTTCTTGGCGGCGCATACATTCCCTAAATCACGGGAGACTCGCGCGCCAAAAGTGGCAGAGCTGAAGAGATTTAGAGATCGTATTTCTCCTAAGTTTTATTATCTTGCGGATGCACCTGAGCAGGATAACGATGGAAACTTGGCTGTAGTTAGGTACTCTCGAAAAACGAAGACTCAATATGTCATGACAGAAGTTGAAGGAAAAGCCACAGGCTGGAAAGCAACCTTTGTTGATGGTAAGTGGGTTGAAGAAGAGAAAAAGCGTAAAAAATAACTAAAAAGGCCAGCATTTGCTGGCCTTTTATTGAACAGACCTTTTCAAAGCAACGCCAATCAAATTAACCTACCGAGGAGCCAAAATCACAGCTATATCTGTTTTAATGATTGCGTATTCTATGCATCTAAATTAGAAACGTGAACAGTTGACTTGCCTCTGTTGGCCCTCTATTCTAACGCCCTCTGTATTAATCCACTAATACAAAAAATATCAACAACGGATCTAAAAATAGGTGTTGATTTACATAAGGAAAACAGTAATGAATAAGTACGGCAGCCACTTTGTTAAGCTGTTTAGTTCTGGCTTAGCGACTCTTGCCATTGCCTGTTCTGGGATAGCCACTGCGCAACAAAATACGCCTCTTGAAGCGTGTTATGTAGAAGGACTTCAAGACCGATTAATGTGTGGTTCGGTTAGCCAGCCACTGTCAAAAAAATCGTCTTCGGAAAAAATAGAAATTCATTTCGCCGTAATACCGGCAATAAAACAATTACACTCAAAAGAGGCTGTTCTAGCATTCGCTGGTGGTCCTGGGCAATCAGCGATTGAAGTGGCGGCAATATTTGCACGTAACTTAAAGTATGCAAGAGAGAACAGAGATATTATTCTTGTGGACCAGCGTGGTACAGGAAAATCTCAACTTTTGCAATGTGATAGTGGCAGCATAAAAGAGCAATTTGCGTTCGACGATCAAGCCCTTTCGTTTATTACTTTTACACAAGAAGAGACCAATAAGTGCAAAGCGCAACTGCAGGTTGATTTATCAAACTTTACAACCGTAGCTGCCGCCAGCGATTTTGAAGCGGTGAGAATCGCGCTTGGGTATGACAAATTGCACCTGTATGGTGCATCTTATGGTACTCGCATAGCACAAGAGTATTTGCGTCAATACCCAGAGTCGGTCGCCAGTGCAACACTTGACGGTGTCGTACCGATGCAGCAAAGTTTAGTTGCGATCGGTGACGCTATAGATGGGGCGCTAAATGAAGTGTTTTTGGATTGCATGGCTGACAATGCGTGTTTAGAGCAATATCCAACGCTGGCCAATGACTATGCAGAGCTTATTGCATCGCTTAAAGATAAACCGATTACTGTAAAAGTCAGACATCCTCGCACCTTTGAAGAGATCAAACTTGTAATCACCGAAAGTAAACTGCGAGGTGCGGTAAGAATGGCTTTATATAGCCATACTACACGTTCATTGATCCCGCTGGTAATAGACTCGGCTAAGCGTGGAAACTATAGCCCACTGGCTGGATTACTTGGCAATGAAACAACATTAGGTGGCATTGCAATGGGTATGCACAGCGCTATCACATGTGGTGAAGACTGGCCAAACCTGACCGAACCCGACCGAATTCAATATAGCCAATCCTATTTTGGTAAAATGATGATTGAGTCGTTAGATGCCATTTGTCCAATTTGGCAAGTAGAGCCAGTTGATGAGTCATTCTATAAACCGGTAAAAACAGACTTACCTATTTTACTTCTCTCTGGTGGTTTAGACCCCGCAACGCCGCCCAGCTGGGCGGAGCTTGCTATGGTTAATTTGTCTAATGCAAAGCACCTCGTAGCGCCATCTGCAACTCACGGCGTTGCAGCACAAACATGTGCCAACAAAGTGATAGGGCAATTCATTAATACTTTGACGTTTTCTGAGCTGACCACCGATTGTTTGGACAAAGACAATCGAAAACAGTACTTCATGAATATTAATGGTCCAGTAGCCAACCAGAGTAAAGGAGGAAAATAATGATTGAAGTAACCGACTTAGAGAAAAAGATTGGCTCAGTGCAGGCACTCGATAAACTCAGTTTTCGTGCAGATGATGGCAAGATAACTGGCCTTTTGGGCCCCAATGGTGCAGGTAAAACCACTTGCTTGCGGACTGTATTTGGTCTGCTTCAAGCCGATAGCGGGTTTGCCAAGATAGACAATATTGATGTGGCAGTTGAGCCTATGCGTGCCAAGCAGCAGCTAGGCTTATTCCCCGACCCATGTGGCCTGTATGAGCGTTTAACGCCCAGAGAATATATACAATTTTTTGCAGAGCTTAGTGGGATGGAAAAGCAACAGGCGATCTCAGCAACAAGTAATGTACTTGAAAAACTTCAAATGGGTGATATTGCTGATCGCAAGAGCCAGGGATTTTCACAAGGGCAGCGTATGAAAACTGCATTAGCCCAAGCGATTGTTCATCAGCCGACAAATATTATTCTTGATGAGCCTACCCGTGGGCTAGATGTTATGAGTACACGTATTTTGCGTGACTTGTTGCTTATGCTCAAAGAGCAGGGGCATTGTGTCTTGTTTTCTAGTCATGTGATGCAAGAAGTTGCAGCATTGTGCGACCATGTTGTTGTTATGGCAAGCGGTAAAGTGGTTGCTGAAGGGTCTCCTCTAGCATTATGTGAACAGACTCAAAAGGAAACACTGGAAGAGGCTTTTATAGCATTAATTGGATCAGATGAAGGGCTTGCTGCATGATTAAACTCGTTCAAGTTCTGTACAAAAAAGAAATGCTCGATGCTAGTCGAGATAAACGCTCGGTTATGGCGGGTCTCTATTACGCAATTGGTGCACCAATTGTTATGTGTTTGCTATTTACTATATTGTTGAAGCAATTGAGTTCTCCAGAAGCGCTCGAAATAACAGTAGAGAATTCAGATGCAGCGCCTAGTCTTGTAAGTTATCTTGAAGGTTTTGATATTAGCCATGGTAAAGAGGGTAGTGCAAAAGCGATTACACTCATCATAGATGAAGATTATGAGCTGGATATGTCACAAGGTCGCAGTGCACGAGTAACCATAGTTGCCGACAAATCTGATAACAAACTGATCAAGTCAGTTCGTCGATTAGAGGCCGCACTTGCTCGATATAATTCTGAGGTCGCAGGGCTTAGGCTTATTAGTCGGGGTATTGACCCAAGTATTATGCGTGCAATCAATGTGCAAACCCATGATCAGGCAACGCCAGACTCAAAAGGGGGGATGTTTTTAGGTATTGCAACTCTGTCTATAATCATTGCGCTATTCTATTCTGCGATGAACTTAGCAATTGATACCAGTGCAGGTGAGCGAGAGCGAAATTCATTGGCGCTTTTATTGAGCCACCCATTGAGCAGCACGCAAATAGTGTTAGCAAAAGTAGCTGCTATCGCCAGTTATTCGATGATAGGGCTGGTGCTAGTCTTGATTGTTTCCAAGTTCGCATATGGCATGGTGCCATGGGAGCAACTTGGTTTTAGCATCAATTTAGACGTTATGTTTATACTATTTTGCACCCTTATAGGAATACCTATTGCTTTAATGTCGGCGAGTTTACTTGTGTTTGTCTCTTTTATGGCAAAGTCGTTCAAAGAGGCCCAATCTTACGTTGCTTTTGTGTTATTTGTACCTATAGGTTTGAGTATGATGACAACCTATGATATCGCGACTGACTATGTACAATGGATCCCGATTGCAGCGCAGCAGTATGCCATGATTGAGGTTATTAAGGGCAATGAACTTCCTCTGATGCAAGTGATATTGTCATCTTTTGGCACATTAGCCTTATTTGCTATCTTCACTATGTTGAGTAGCAGAATGTTGAAAAGTGAAAAAGTCGTATTTGGCCTTTAAAATAGGCCTTTTCGGGTTGAGTAAATTTAAGTGCTCAACCCGTTTTTATATCAACACAGTCAATTATAGTTTTTAACTATGTACATCGCCTTGTGATGTGTCATAGGTAGTCAAGGCCCAACGAATTGGAATTGGGCAACCACCATTTACTTTCTACTTTAAATGTTCATAAGTGCCAAACCAATGTTGTAGAGATAACTTTTGATAGGGTGTTTGTTGCGTAATTTTCATCGTTTCTCCTTTTCTCACAAGGAAACAATAACAATGTCAAGCAGCCTGATTTATCATCTATGTGACATGAGTCATAAACACTAAGCCTTATTTGTCGTTAAAAAAGCTAGAGTGCGCACACCACGCGATTTCTGCCAGACTTCTTAGCTTGATAAAGCGCTACATCGAGTTTGCTATAAATCTTGTCTAGGCTTTGAGGAGAGTTTTGATAGTAGTAACTCGAAAAGCTTGCAGTAATGTTAATTTCTTCTCCAGATTCTGTCTCTATTGGGGTGTTGCTAAGTTGCACTCTGAATTGCTCAATAATATCGACACAACTTGAACGCGCTAAGTTTGGAAGAAACAGCATGAACTCCTCCCCGCCAAAACGAGATAAAAGTGCGTTGCTACCGAAAAACTCTTTTGCCAGCATTGCTGTTTGTTTTAATGCACGATCTCCTGTTGGGTGTCCATACACATCATTGACTTGTTTAAAGTGATCTAAGTCGAACAATACAAGGCAGTGCTGTTTGCCAATTGCCGGCAAGTTAGTACGTGAGACCACAGATAAAAATGCACTGCGATTCAAAGCGCCGGTTAGGTTGTCGTGTTGCGCTCGGTATTTGTGTTTTGAGTACCCGCGCAAACTAATGAACAGAAGTAGCAGCGAAAACAAAATTATAATTGCTTGGAACTGTTGTCGCTCCTCTAACTGAGAGATTTGGTCCAATTGCAAATTATTGTGTTTTTCTAAGCGAATATTTTCTAACTGTTGTGCAGTCACTTCAAGTTCTGACTCGAGTGCAATCATTGCTTGCATCGCTCTTTGGCTATTAAATTGTTCTTTTTCAGCAATGAGTTGCTTTTGCAATGTATAAGCTTGTTCGAAGTTTGATTGCTGAGCATACAAATCTGACAAAAGTTCTAAACTTTGGATCAGGTGAGTTTTGTCGCTGACGTTTTGAGATAGGTCTTTAGCTTGTGTTGCTTGCTGAACAGCTTTCTCTATTTGGCCAAGTGCACGCATATTTTCTGCAGCCTGTAGTCTTATATCAGTGATCAAATTAATGTTATTCGACATGCTAATTTTTGACAGCGCGAGCTCCAAGGCTTGTGTGGCGAGTTTAGTTTTTGCCGTGTTGGTATATACTTTGGCTTTTTGGACGAGAGCGTAGGCTTGACGATAGGGATTATCAAACTGTACGTAGTATTGATACGCCTTATCTAACCATTGCAGTGAGAGGTCATAATTTCCTGCTTTATTGGCAACAATCCCCAAATTGAGCATGGCCAAAGCGACTTTAAATTGGTTTTTTTGGGCTTTTCTGAGCATCAATGCCTTTTCCAAATACTTTGTGGCATCGTTATAATTTCCAATTTCTAGATATGTGAGGGCAAGGTTATTGTAATAGGGGGCCTTGTTTCCTTCATATTTTGAGTTGGCAATAACTTTTTGATACATCTCAATTGCTAACGCATGATCCCCTAAAAAGTTAGCGTTCAACGCCTTTGCATTTTGTAATGCATTTAAGCCCCAGAATGGTTTTTCCAGTACGTTAGCATAGCGCTCCACCTCTTGGATATGATGGCCTAGTTGAATGTAGTTCGCTAATGTGATTTTTGCATTGATATAAAAGAGTTCGACAGTTGCAGTGAGTGCTGGATCCTCTATGGTGTACGCGCGTGTTATAGCTTGCTTAAAAGCAAGCATAGTCTGCTCGTATTCATTATTATGTGCACTTATTAAGGCCATAACGAGATGTTGCAAAATAACATCGTACTCACTGTTATCATATTCAATGAGGGTGTTTAAGGTTGCTTCTTGCTTAAGTGCTAAGGCCGTTCGAGTCAGTGTTGCTCCGATATAGACACGTTTTGCGCTGGGCTGCGTAATTTTGACTTGTTCTATTAAGTAATCAAATGCAGTACGAGTGTTTTTTGCGCGAAGTATATCGTAGGTTTGTTGCCAAGTATTTTGGGTAGAGCTGTAAACCGATGGAGCGCCAATTAAAATGAGAGACAGTACTAGAGCAACATAAAAACGCAAAGAGATAGCCTTTGGGAGTAAATAATTGCGAATAATAACATAATAGTTTGGCGTTTTTACAGCCATTAAGGTGTTATGATTTGTAATCGAGAAGCTGCAGAAATAAAAAATGCCAGTTTTACTGGCATTTTTTATGTTTGAAACTTAAGCGAGGTCTTCCTGTGTATCGGTATGATCTCGTTTGTGGTGTGTTGCTATCTCATTGGCAAGCTCTTGTTTTGACCGCTTTTCTGTCAATTTTCTGGTGGTTAGCCAATAGAAAAACAGAGGAACAAAAAACACTGCTAGGAAGGTTGCGGCCATCATGCCGCCCATGACGCCTGTGCCCACACTATGTCGTGCCCCCGCGCCCGCTCCTGAGCTTAATACTAGAGGTACAACACCTAAGATGAAGGCCATTGATGTCATAATGATAGGTCGGAATCTTAGCCTTGCCGCTTCGAGAGCTGCTGCACTAGCACTCCAACCTTGTTGATGCTTCATCAAGGCGTATTCAACTATTAGAATGGCATTTTTACTCGCAAGACCTAGCAGGGTAACTAGACCAATCTGGAAATAAACATCATTCGTTAAGCCTGCAATCCAAATCGAAACCAGTGCACCAAAAGTACCAAAAGGAAGTGCAAGTAGCACAGAAATAGGCAGAGACCATCGTTCATAAAGTGCTGCCAATATTAAGAAGACCATGACAACCGCAAGCCCTAACGCAAGTCCAGTTGTGCCTGAGCTACGCTTTTCTTGGAAAGCAGATGCCGTCCACTCAAAGGTCATGTCAGGTGGTAACACTTCTGCTGCGATGCGTTCAATTTCCGCGATGGCTTGTCCCGAGCTGTATCCTGGTGCTGCGTTACCCATCAGCTTTACAGCAGATAAGTTATTGTAGCGGTGTAGGCTTTCTGGGCCTCTAGAAAACTCAATATCCGTGAAGGCTGAAATTGGAACCATATCACCTTGGTTATTTTTAACGTAAATGCGACCAACATCTTGCGGTGTCATTCTAAATTGTGCTTCGGCGGACATAATGACCTGCCATGAACGACCAAACTTATTGAAGTCATTGACGTAGTAGTTACCTAGGTTTGCAGCAAGCGCGTTAAACGCCGAATTGATATTGACACCCATAGCACGTGCTTGCTCTCTGTCCATATGAACTTTGAGCTGTGGCGCATCAGCTCGCCAAAGCGTTTGCAAGCCCCCTAAAATTGGACTTTGCTGAGCGGCATTCATCATTAATTGCATGCCTTGTTTTAGCTTTTCAGGATCCGCTCCGGTTTTATTTTGCAAGTAGAACTCAAACCCACCAGTGCTACCCAAACCAAATATTGCAGGGGGGTTAAATGCCAGTACGAGTGCTTCTTTGATGTGTGCGGTTTTCATAAATAACTCACCAACCAAAGATTTAGTGTCTACCTCACGTTCATCCCAATGTTTTTGAGTGATGAAGAGCGTAGCGGCATTATTTTTGTAACCGCCGCCCAAGAAATCAAAGCCTGTGAACGCAACAACATTCTCATTAGCCGGGTTAGACTGTGCTGCTTCGATAACTTGTTTTGTGACTTCAGTGGTTCTTTCTAAAGAGGTGCCATCAGGTAAAAATACGGCACTGATATAAAACCCTTGATCTTCGTCAGGAACAAGAGAGCCTGGCGTTTTTTGCCACATAAAGAGAGTCGCACCGACCATCGCAGACATAAGTAAAAAGCCTAATGCACCGCGGCGGATCATGAAACTGACCGACCCAACATATTTGCCTGTCATACGCGTAAACCAGTCATTAAACCACAAGAAGAAGCGGGCAGTTTGCTTATGCTCGTGTTTTAGGATAAGTACGCAAAGTGCTGGAGTCATTGTCAAGGCAACGACACCTGATAAACTGACCGAAATTGAAATCGTGATCGCAAACTGTCTAAATAGCTCGCCCGTTAACCCGCCCAGAAACGCAATCGGGATAAATACGGAACACAATACCAGTACGATGGCAACAACTGGGCCACTGACTTCTTCCATAGCTTTATAGGCTGCTTCTCTGGCGCTTACGTGCTGCTCATGCATGATCCGTTCAACGTTTTCTAATACCACTATGGCATCATCGACGACGATACCAATTGACAATACCATGCCGAACAGGGTTAAGGTGTTGATTGAGTAACCGAGCATATAGAGGCCAGCAAATGTGCCAAGTAGTGATACAGGCACCGCCAGTGTTGGGATTAAAGTTGCACGCCAGTTTTGCAAAAATAGATAAACCACTAGGAAAACTAGCACCATTGCTTCACCCAGTGTGATCAATACTTCGCGAATAGAAACTTCAACAAAACGCGTTGTGTCATAAGAATTAATGTGCGAAAGACCCTGTGGAAACTGCGCTTTGAGGGATTCAATTTCAGCTTCAACTTCCTTCGCGACGTCTAGAGCATTTGCGCCAGGTTGTAAAAATATACCAAGTAGTACAGCGTCTTTACCGTTGATAGTACCGTTAAAGTTGTAATCTTTTGAGCCAAGTTCAACACGTGCAATATCTTTTAAACGTAATGTTGAACCGTCAGTGTTAGCTCGAATGATTATATTGTCGAATTCTTCTGGTGTTGAGAGTCGTCCTTGTGCTGTGACACTGTAGACCAGTTCTTGAGGGCTCGCTGAAGTGGGTGTTGCGCCAATGCTGCCTGCCGCATATTGTGAGTTTTGTTCACGAATAGCACTAGTCACTTCTTCTACGGTAACTTTCAACTGACTCATGATGTCAGGTCTTAGCCAAACTCGCATTGCATAATCACGCGCACCAAATATCTGCACATTTGTTGTGCCAGGGATACGCTTAATATTATCCAAGATGTTCATTGTGACGTAGTTGGAAGTCCACAGGCTCGAACGACTATTGTCAGGCGAGTAGAAAGCGTGAACTTGTAAAAAGCTTGAAGAGCCTTTAGCAACGACAACACCTTGACGACGAGTTTCTTCCGGCAAACGGGCTTCGACTTGTTTAACTCGGTTATTAACATCAACAGCGGCTTGATCTACATCAGTGCCAATTTCAAATGTCACCGTAATAGTCGTAGCGCCAGAACTGCTGCTGATCGACTCCATATACATCATGCCTTCAACGCCAGTGATGGCATTCTCAATTGGCGCGGCAACCGTTTGTTCTAGGACATCGGCAGATGCACCTGGATATACGGCGGTGACCTGTACTTGTGGCGGAGAGATCTCAGGGTATTGCGCAACGGGCAGGGTACGCATAGCTGCGAGGCCGGCTAGCACAATCACGATTGAGATCACAAAGGCAAAAATAGGCCTATCTATAAAGTATTTTGAAAACATAGGGCTTATTCTCCTTCAGCCGCTATATTTACTGGCATGCCTGGAAAGAAAATACGCGCCATACCTTCGATAATGACTGGTTGATCTGGTTGTAGACCTGAACGAATAACCCACATGTTTTGGCCATTCAAGTTCACCCATTCTCCAACTTCTACAGGGGCAGGAAGTGCAACTTTCATCCCTTGTTCATTATCAGCTGCCACATAAACGAATTTACCTGTGCCATTGTCCAATACGGCTCTTTGAGGGACTACAATCGCTTCATTTCTAATTGCACCACTCAGTTGTACTCGCACAAACTGGCCAGGTCGTAGCTCACCATTAGGGTTAGCTATTCTGGCTTGAAGCTCTGAGGTACCTGTGAAGCGGTTAACCCTGACATCAGAGAAATTTACTTTGCCTTGCTGAGAGTAAGTTGAGCCGTCTTGCAAAATGATGGTCGCGTCAAACTCATTGTTATTCGGTAGAGTCAGCTTGCCAAGCTCAACATCTTTTCGCATAGCGAGCTGTTCGCGTTCTGAAAAACCGAAGCGCGCGCGCATTACGCTGGTGTCCGTTAATTCTGTGAGTAATACGGTTGGACCTGAAACATAGCTGCCTTGAGATTCTCTTTCTCGACCAATAATGCCAGATACCGGAGCTTTAACCTGCGCATATTCTAAGTCAAGTTTTGCTTCATTGAGCGCTACTGTTGCAGATTCTAAGTTTGCTAAAGAAATATCGTAAGCTGACACTGCATTGTCGAAGTCTCGCTTCGATACTGAGCGCTCATCTTTCAGTCTTTCTAATCTGTCTTTCTCTCGCTTTGCCTGGGCAACATTGGCTTCTGCCGCATGCAAATCTGCTTGTGCTTTTTCTAATTCAAGCTCAAAAGGTTTAAGTTCAATGGTAAAGAGTGAGTGACCCGCCTTTACATATTGGCCTTCGTCAAAGTTTCTTGACTCAATTAGCCCGGGTACTCTGGCGCGGATTTCGACTTCTTTGTCACCTAGAAGAGTTGCTGGTAATTCGATGTTAAATGGTACACTTTGCGTCGAAACGTGTGTAACACTGACATTAGCAGGTTGCATACCAAAACCGGCCTGTTGCTGTGGTGCTTCCGAGCAAGCACTTAATGTACCTGCGGCAAGTAATGCCAAAGAGAGGTGTTTAACTTTGCTTTTGAATGATGCTGGATACATGAACACTCCAAATCCTATTTAATATCGTGCTTTCTAAACCGCTGCATTAAATCAATAATAACAGTTTAGCTTACTGCCTTGTATAAAATATTCCACTGGATAAATTAGTGGTTACTTTGTCATGTCATACCTTCCTCACACCAAAGCTAAGGTTATAAACTCGACAATTATACAAGTAAACGCTAGTGTATACTTATTTAATTTGAAGGTAAACGGCTCCGTGTACTTTTTGGAATAAATATAAACGGTATCGTGTACTTTTTATTGTCCCGATTTTTAGTTAAACTTATGTTAATTATCAAAAGAGAGAAAGATTGATGACGCAATTGTCAGCCAAGCAGCAAGCAATACTGAGTGCTGCGATAGATCAGTTTGCGCTTATGGGGTTGCAAGCAACAACTATGGAGGCGATTTGCCAAAAAGCGGAAGTATCAAAACGGACTTTATATAAACATTACCCCAACAAAGAAGCTTTGTTTGATGCAGTGGTTATTTTACTTATTGAGAGAATAGAGCCTCTAACAGCAATTCAATTTATTCCAAATTATGACTTTGAAGTTCAGCTAAAACATCTTGCATCAAGTGTGGTTGGCTTACTCTGTGACCCCGATTATATAAGACTTTCTCGAATTGTGATGATTGAATCTATGCGCAGTGAAGCGCAGGCTAAACGCCTCAACGAAAAATTTAGCCACTGTGAGCATTCTATGGTGGTGTGGTTTGAAGAAGCGTCATTGGCTGGGTGTTTGGGAGACCATGACGCACACTTTGCAGCTGCTTTTTTCTGGGGTGGCTTAAAAAGGCTTACCTTTTGGGAGATGGCAATTCGATGGCAACCACCAGTTGATGAGCAGCAACTTGCAACCTTTATAGAGCAGGCGTGTAAACTGTTTTGTGGTGGTGTTAATCCACGCCAATAAAGCCGCCTGTTTGGTGAGCCCAGAGCTTTGCATAGATGCCATTTTTTGCCAGCAACTCTCGATGAGAACCTTGTTCGACGATGACGCCTTGCTCTAGCACAATTAGTCGGTCCATTTGCGCTATGGTTGATAGTCGATGCGCGATGGCAATAACTGTTTTTTGTTGCATTAGCTCATCTAAGCTGGTTTGAATGGCATGCTCTGACTCGGAGTCCAAGGCAGAGGTAGCTTCGTCGAGAATTAATATTGGGGCATCTTTTAGCAGCACTCTGGCAATAGCTATGCGCTGCCGTTGACCACCAGAGAGCTTCACGCCGCGTTCACCAACTTGTGCTTCTAAGCCTTGATTCCCATGGCTATCTTCGAGATCTTTGATAAAAGTATCGGCTTGGGCCTTAGAAATGGCTTGCATTAGCTCTTGCTCAGTAGCGTCTGGTCTGCCGTACAAAACGTTATCTCTAATACTGCGATGCAACAGAGCAGTATCTTGTGTCACCATCGCAATTTGCTTTCTTAAACTTTCTTGGGTTATATCATTGATATTTTGCCCATCTATAGAAATAGCCCCATTTTGAATATCGTAAAACCGCAACAGCAGGTTTACGAGCGTTGATTTACCTGATCCAGAGCGCCCAACAATGCCTATTTTCTCACCGCTTTTAATCTTTAATGAAAGAGATGAGAAGACATTGTTAGGTAAATTCTCATCATGGCGCTTGTAAGCAAAAGTTACGTTGTCAAAGCTGATGGCGCCAGCGGTCACGATAAGCTCGTTCGAATTTGGACTATCAGTTACCTCAACTGGTCGTGACAAGGTGTTCATACCGTCGACTACTGTGCCTATATTTTCAAATAAGCTGCTAATTTCCCACATGATCCATTGAGACATACCATTAAGTCTTAGGGACAGACTAATTGCAATGGCAATCTCGCCAGCAGAAATGACGTTTTGCGACCAAAGGTATAAAGAGAGTGCAGCAATGGTGAAAACTAATAAATAGTTCAAAGCTTGAATACAGACATTGAGACTGGTTACTAGGCGCATTTGGCGGTAAACCGGTTGCATGAACACATCCATGCTGCTTTTAGCATAGTGTTCCTCACGGCGAGTGTAAGAAAAAAGTTTTACAGTTGAGATATTGGTATAGCTATCAACAATACGTCCGGTCATTTCAGAGCGAGCATTGGCTTGTTCCGCAGCGACTTGCTTGAGACGTGGTAAAAAATAAAACTGTAATCCGATGTAAAGCAGTAACCAAACAAAAAGCGGCAATAATAAATAGAGGTCGCTACTGCCTATCAGTACCAATGTGGCACCAAAATACACCACGATGTATACCAATACGTCTAGCAACTTCATTACGGCTTCTCTTATGGCCAATGAGGTCTGCATGAGCTTCGTTGCGATTCTGCCTGCGTAGTCGTCTTGATAAAACGACATACTCTGTTTCAATAAATAGCGATGAGCAAGCCACCTAATAGACATGGGGTAGTTACCGAGTAAGCTCTGATGCAAAAATGCGCTATGCACAAATACCAATATTGGGATACCAATGACGGTTATTCCAGCCATCGCAATCAAGGCCTCACTTTTGTTGCTCAAAAGTTGGGATGGACTCATGGTTTGCATCCAATCTACCAGCGTTCCCATAAAGCTGAATAACACGACTTCTAACGTCGCTAGCGATGCAGCACATATAGACATAATAATAAGTGGGTATTCCATGCCTCGGCTGTAATGACGACAGAAGGCATAGAGCGAATTGGGAGGTTGATCCGCATTGCGATTTGGAAATGGGTTGGTAATTTTTTCAAACAACTTATACATTAAATGTCCTTATAAATGCCCAAGTGTCTTATTAACCATATATAAGATTACGGACATTGACAGAAATTAATGTCTTTAAGTGTATTTTAAAAAAAGAGAAGTGTGTAAATGGGGGAGTAAGATTTCGACGGTGAGCAAGGTCACCCACCATCGTTTAAGGCGTAATACTTAAGCTTGTTCGTCTTCTACATCGTGGCCGTAAGTTTTGCGCATGATAAGTACATAGGCGTTTGTAAACGCTTGTTGTTGGTACTTTCTCAAACCTGTCTCTTCATAGTCAACAGGCACAGGGTTACGCTTAAGTTGTTCTTTTACTTCAGTTGCATTTAAAAGGTGAACTTCTGTATTTGGAATTAATTGTAAAGCCGCTTCCATTTTGAAACCAGCAGCACTACCTGCAAACTTGCCTTTATGCGCTCTTTGACGAATCGCGATAGTATCAATTTGGTAGTCTTCCACAAGTTTTGACAAGTCGAAGTGAAACTTGCGCATTGCTTCATGATCTTGGCCAATATTTGGCAAAGTGAAACGAGTTTGTCGAATATCCCTAATATCAAAAACGTCACTTTCTTTCGTTAAAAGACAAAGCATCGCTTCGCTGCCGGTAATTTCAACACCTAATGTTCTCATTGTATTTTCCAATCTATACCTAATGGCAGGGATAATAGCATAGCTTTTTTGTTAAATTGTAATTTCTATCGCAATTGCTGCATGATCTGAATATCTAATGTCCTCTTCATCTCTTTTTGGGTCCAAGTGGCTGGCGTAATTGTGATAAGTTAGTGAATTGACCTGCGAACTAGGGTGACGAGGAGAAAACTCTTTGGACGTTAAAATGTAGTCCAATACATTACCTTCTCCCTGAAAGTAGTGAGTCGGGGGTTTGATGCCTAGTTCAGGTTGATTGTCAGCAATTGCAAAGCTCTCATACAGGCCGACGCTTTCAATCAAACTGGATTCACTTGCAATGGGGAATTGCTCAGTCATAAACGACAGCGCTGGGCTTGTAATATGAGCGTTAAAATCACCCATCACTAAAGTCGCTGAGTTTTTTTCTCGCTGTGTTTTTAATGCATCGTAATACACAATGGAGGCTTCAAGAGAGCGCGATATTTGAGACTGCATTGCGCCGACTGTTTGGTTGAGCATGGTTAAGAAAGGGTCTTCTTGGTCGGGGTCGCCGAGCAACTGGGCCATTGAATGAACTCTTTGGGACTTAAAGTGAACAGCGTAGAGGGTTAATAAGCCAAAATCATCTAATTCAAATGTACACTTTATCGGAGTCCGGTTGAATTTGAAGTGGGCGAGGTTATTTAAATATTCTAACAACTCGTGGCTGGGCTCTAACGGTTTACACTGTTTAAATGGCAGTTTAGATGCGATTGCTACAACTGGGTTAAAAAGTACATTGGAGTAGACAGCATCTGGCTTAGGTGAATCCACCGTGGCAAAGTGAGTGAGCCCTAAATCTTCACACAGTGATGCGAGAGTGTCTGGATTGAACACTTCTTGAAATACGATAACAGTGGGGTCAATGTGTTGGATCAGCCCTGTGATAAACTGTGTTTTAGTGGTCCATTGAGTGTCAGAGTACATTTCTTCAGGTTGGTAAAATGCATACGGAGGCTCTGCAAAATTCAAAAGATTGAATGACGCAAATTTGAATGTTGTTCGCTGCTCCATATAATTCCCTCAATTTTCCATTAATAACGACTATTTTATCTTAGTCTTTTCCTTGCAACTCGTCACGCATCAGGTCACAATAGCGCCAGGATTGAAAGACCCCAGTCAAATTTAGCATATCACTGAATAACCAATGCTTATTCGTAAAAGCGTTGATGGGCAACACTAACACTTAAAATTGATAATAGATACATGTGACGCGGCGTAGGTGTCACCACTGTAAATAGGATTAAAAATGCCAGTAATTACTCTTCCTGACGGCAGTCAGCGTATTTTCGAAAACCCTGTTTCTACTCTTGATGTTGCAAAAGACATCGGCCCAGGTCTTGCAAAAGCAACGATCGCCGGCCGTGTTAATGGTGAGCGTGTAGATGCATGTGACATCATTGAACAAGATGCCAATCTTGAAATTATTACCGCAAAGGACGAAGATGGTTTAGAGATTATTCGTCACTCTTGTGCGCACTTAATTGGCCACGCGGTTAAGCAACTTTTCCCTGAAGCTAAAATGGCGATAGGTCCAACTATCGACAATGGCTTTTATTATGACATCGACATGGAGCATTCATTAACTCAAGAGGACCTTGATGCTATTGAAAAGCGCATGTTACAGCTTGCAAAAACAAACTACGATGTTGTTAAAAAGAAAGTAAGCTGGCAAGAGGCTCGAGACACATTTGAATCTCGCGGTGAAAGTTACAAGATGGAAATCTTAGACGAGAATGTTGCTAAAGATGACCGTCCGGGTTTATATCATCACGAAGAATACGTTGACATGTGTCGTGGTCCTCACGTACCAAACATGAAGTTCTGTCAACACTTCAAAATTATGAAGGTGGCAGGCGCATATTGGCGTGGTAATGCAGATAACAAAATGCTTCAGCGTATCTACGGAACCGCTTGGGCAGATAAAAAGCAGTTAAAAGCCTACCTAAAACGTTTAGAAGAAGCTGAAAAACGCGACCACCGTAAAATTGGTAAAGCGCTAGATCTATGGCACTGGCAAGAAGAAGCGCCAGGCATGGTATTTTGGCACAACGACGGTTGGAGCATATACCGTGAGCTAGAAGACTTTGTACGTGAAAAATTACGTGAGTACGACTACGAAGAAGTAAAAGGCCCATTGATGATGGACAGAGGGCTTTGGGAAAAGTCTGGTCACTGGGATAAATACTCAGATGCAATGTTCACCACAGAGTCTGAAAAGCGTGAATATGCTATCAAACCAATGAACTGCCCAGGCCACGTACAAATCTTTAACCAAGGCCTGAAGTCATACCGTGATTTACCGCTTCGTATGGCTGAGTTTGGTTGTTGTCACCGTAATGAGCCATCAGGTGCACTACACGGCCTTATGCGTGTTCGTGGCTTTACACAAGATGATGCCCATGTATTCTGTACAGAAGAGCAGATCATGGATGAAGTATCATCTTGTATCAAGATGGTCTACGATACATATGAAACGTTTGGTTTTGAAAAGATTGTTGTAAAACTTTCTACTCGTCCTGAAAAGCGTATCGGTGAAGATGAAATGTGGGACAAAGCAGAAGCAGCACTTGCTGAAGCGCTGAAGTCTAATGACATTGAGTTTGAATACCTACCGGGTGAAGGTGCGTTCTACGGACCTAAGATTGAGTTCACATTGTACGATTGCTTAGAGCGAGCTTGGCAATGTGGCACAGTGCAGCTAGACTTTGCGTTACCGGGTCGTTTGGGTGCTACATATGTAGCTGAAAATAACGAGCGTAAAACACCTGTTATGATCCACAGAGCGATTTTAGGTTCGATTGAACGTTTCATCGGTATTTTAACTGAAGAGTATGCTGGTTTCTTCCCAACATGGTTAGCACCGAAACAGGTTGTTATCATGAATATCACGGATAAACAGGCTGATTATGTCCAAGAAGTTGTGCAAAAACTAAATAAACTTGGAATAAGAGCTTGTGCTGACTTGAGAAATGAGAAGATTGGCTTTAAAATCCGCGAGCATACTTTAAAACGTATACCTTATTTACTTGTTGTTGGCGATAAAGAAGTTGAGCAACAAGAGCTAGCAGTAAGAACGCGCAAGGGCGAAGACCTTGGCAAATTCTCTGTAGACGATTTTGTCGCTAAAATTAGCGAAGAAATTAAAAACAGAGCTTAACTTTTGAAACCCGTGCGGCAAATATATTTACAACAGTGCCGCACGTTTAATTTTGGATTTTTTGGAGGAACGTACCATTAGAGGCGGCAAAAAAGGGCAAACAACTGCTCAAAAGAATCGTATCAATGATGAAATCACAGCGAAAGAAGTTCGCTTAATCGATGCTGAAGGTGAGCAAGCGGGCATTGTCTCTACGAGAGATGCGCTAGCGCAAGCAGAAAGCGCAGGTTTAGACCTTGTTGAAATCAGTCCAAACGCTGAGCCACCAGTGGCTAAGGTAATGGACTATGGTAAGTTCGTTTTTGAAAAAGCAAAATTACAAAAAGAACAGAAGAAAAAGCAAAAACAGATCCAGGTTAAAGAAATTAAATTCCGTCCTGGTACTGACGAAGGTGACTACCAAGTTAAACTTCGTAACTTGCGCAAGTTCTTAGAAGGTGGCGACAAGGCGAAAATCACCATCCGTTTCCGTGGTCGTGAAATGGCTCACCAAGAAATCGCAATCGACATGCTTAATCGCTTAAAAGCAGATTTGGAAGAGATCGCTCAAGTTGAGTCTTTCCCGAATCGTGTTGAAGGTCGCCAGATGGTTATGATGATGGCACCTATTGCAAAAAAAGCATAAGTCAGGCATAATTCGCGCCGATTTTTGAAAGAATTTAGCACAGGTATACAAAGTACTTAGATTTTTAATCTCAAGTCACCTGTGTTAACCGGTTATAAGTAAGCATTTTGTTTTCATTTTGCTTCACCGGAACAGGGTGTAAGCTGGGCCTTAAAAGAGATGTTCGCATCCGCCTACTTGCATATATTAAACGCAATATCATTTGGAGTTATTGCAATGGCTTATAAGCTAAAAACACACAGAGGTGCTGCAAAGCGCTTCAAAAAGACTGCTTCAGGCGGTTACAAGCGTAAACAGTCGCATCTTCGTCACATTCTGACTAAGAAGTCTTCAAAGCGTAAACTACACCTACGTGCTAAGTCTATGGTTCATAAGAATGACCTAGGTCTTATCGATCGTATGTTACCATTCGCTTAATAGAGGATATCAGAAATGGCAAGAGTTAAACGCGGTGTTATCGCACGTGCACGTCACAAAAAAGTATTAAAGCAAGCTAAAGGTTACTACGGAGCACGTTCACGTGTTTACCGCGTAGCGTTCCAAGCTGTAACTAAAGCTGGTCAATATGCATACCGTGACCGTCGCGCTAAGAAACGTACTTTCCGTCAACTATGGATTGCACGTATCAATGCTGCAGCACGTCAAAACGGCCTATCTTACAGCCGCTTCATTAACGGCCTTAAAAAGTCGTCAATCGAAATCGATCGTAAGATCCTAGCTGATATCGCAGTATATGACCAAGTAGCTTTCACTGCTCTAGTAGAGAAAGCAAAAGAAGGTCTTGCAGCTTAATTTTTTAATTAAGTAAAGCGATGTTAAAAAGGAGCCTTTGGCTCCTTTTTTAGTTTTTTGAATTAACTGTTTTCCAATTTGGTCAGCAAATTGCGCTTCCCAAAAATCTATCAACGATTCTTAAGCAATAGCTTATCCAGCCAACTTGAGCTTAAAACCCGCTTTAAATAACCCATTAAGTAAGTTGGAAAAGTGACATAGTATCTGGGTTTGGCTTTCGGCGCCTCAATGGCGTGGAGCAACTTATCATACACAGCCTCAGGGCCAAGCGTAAATTTTTGCGGTGCTGTTTGTGCCTTTAACCTGGTTAACTGCGCTTGGTATTCAGCACTGTGATGGCTAGCAGTAATATCAATATGTGCTTCGAAAGCCTGCCGTGCATTTTTCCTAAATTCCGACAAAATTGGACCTGGCTCAATTAAGCTGATCTGAATGTCAGTGTCGGCAAGCTCCATTCTGAGTGTGTCGGTTAATCCCTCCAGGGCAAATTTACTCGCGTTGTAGGCACCTCGGTAGGGCAATGCCACTAAACCGAGTACAGATGAATTTTGTACGATACGCCCTTGTCCAATAGTTCTCATATGGGAGACCGCTAATCGCGTTAAGGTGTGCCATCCAAAAAAGTTAACTTCAAATTGCTGTCTTAACACATTCGTAGGTAAATCTTCGACGGCACCTGGTTGTCCGTAGGCGCCATTGTTAAATAAGACATCCAATTGGCCATCACATAATTGGAGCGCTTGTTCGAATCCTTTTTGTATTGATCCCTCATCTGACAAATCAAGTAAGACACAAGGGATATTGAGCTCTGTAAACTGAGCAAGGTGTTTTGGATTTCTCACGGAGGCAATGACTTTGTACCCAGATTTATGCAAGGTTTTTGCACAATATAATCCTATTCCGGTAGAACACCCCGTTATTAATATGCTTTTACTCATTGGTTTAGTTAAACTTTCCTTAAATTAGCGACGCATTAGTGCGTTTAACTGTGAATTTTTGTTGAATCACCGCACATTGTAAGCCGTTAAATAAAATATTGATATAATCAACTTAATACAAAAAAGACACAAAGAATGTTTATGAGTTTAGGTATTGTTCTGCTTTCTGCAACACTTAATTTGAATAGTCATCTCCCTCCATTGCAGCCTTGGCAAGGGGAAAGTCAAAGCTTAATGCAACAAGATGGGCCTCTGACAACAGACTTTGAGTTAAGTGGCGGATTGGAGTCTCCGAATTACGAACAGACAAACGCATTTATCAAGCGATTAGTGGCGTCAAACCCGACTCAGTTTCAATCAATAAAGATTGGTACAAGCGACCAAGGTAGAGACATCAATATGCTGTTGGCTGTAGAAGGTAGCCAGTTTTCGCCAGCTATGATGAAAAATAATAATAAGCCGACGGTGTTAATTCAAGCGGGTATTCACGCAGGTGAAATAGATGGCAAAGATGCCATGTTTATGCTGCTAAGAGATATTGCGACTGGAAAGCGCCGCGACATCTTGAGCAAAGTCAATATCTTGTTTGTGCCTATTTTAAACGTGGATGGTCATGAACGAAGCAGTGAGTTTAACCGCATAAATCAACGTGGCCCGTTGACTATGGGTTTTAGAACCAATGCCCAAAATTTAAACCTTAATCGTGATTACACTAAATTAGATACACCAGGTGTCCGTGCGGTCTTAAAGGTCATTAATGACTACGATCCTGCGCTATATATTGATGTACACGTAACCGACGGCGCTGATTATCAGTACGATGTCACTTATGGCTTTAACCCAAGTTTTGCCAGCGACTCGCCAGCCATTGCGAAGGTGTTAGAAGATCAGTTTACCCCCATTATTGACGAAAAACTGTCAAAGTTTGGCCATATCCCAGGCCCACTTGTATTTGTGATGGATAAGAGAAACCTTGAAAAAGGGCTCGCTGGATGGGTTGCTTCTCCGAGGTTTTCAAATGGCTGGGGGGATATTAAAGGGTTGCCAACTATCTTGGTAGAAAACCATTCATTAAAGCCCTATAAGCAAAGAGTGTTAGGGACTTATGTTTTTATCGACGGCGTGATAGATGCACTGTCACAGCAACACAAGGCGTTAGAAAAAGCGGTCGAATCGGAAAAACATTTCTACCCAACTGAGCTGGTGGTTTCAAGAGAGTATAGTAAAGAGCCTGATTTCGTAAGTTTTAAAGGGATAAAATTTAAACGCTTTCAAAGTGCACTGTCAGGCCACAAAGAAGTTAAATATCTGGGCGAGCCGATCCACTACGAAAAACTCCCTGTTTTCTGGCAAAAAGAAGTTAAGCTAAAAGTATCTGTGCCGGAGGCTTATTTTATTCCTCCACAATATGCGGCATTGGTTGAAAAACTTCAACTGCATGGGATTGAAGTTGAAAAACTCGCCGAAGGCAATGCAATGACAGGATTAACTCAGCTTAAAGTAGATGACTATAGTTTCGCTAAAATGCCCTTTGAAGGGCGTTTTAGAGTTGACGCGACATTCAATCATCACCTGATCGAGAGTGAAGTATCTCTTTCTGGTTGGACAAAAGTGTCAACGAAGCAAGCATACTCAGAGTTAGTTACACACTTGCTTCATCCTGCAGCGCCTGATTCGTTTTTTGCATGGGGTGATTTTCATAGTATTTTCCAACGAACAGAATATGTTGAAAATTATGCACTTGAGCCATATGCTAGGAAAATGTTAAAAGAGAGCCCTAAGCTTGCTTTGGCATTCGATAAAAAGATCCGGGAAGATAAAGCATTTGCTAAAAGTGATAAACAAAGGCTTGAATGGCTGTACGAAAAAACACCATACTATGATCAAGCGTATTTAAAATACCCTGTACTGATGTTTTATGCGAAGAAGTAACATGAAAGTTTTCACAATACCAGTTACACCATTTATGCAAAACTGCCGAGTTATCGCTTGCGACTTAACGGGAAAAGCTGCCATAGTAGATCCAGGTGGAGACGCGGAAAAGATTCTTGCCGTTGTCAAAGAGAACAACTTACAAGTTGAATTTGTGCTTTTAACACATGGGCATTTAGATCATGTGGGAGTGAGTAAGGTAATATCGCAATCGCTCGATGTAGAAATTATTGGTCCCCATATTGATGATAAGTTTTGGTTAGACGAGTTACCTATGCAAGCTCAAATGTTTGGGTTTGCGCCTCATACTGCTTTCTTACCTAATCGCTGGTTAAGCGAAGGAGAAGTAGTAAAATTAGGTGAGCTAAAATTGCAAGTTAGGCACTGTCCTGGGCATACACCAGGACACGTAGTTTTTTATGAACCTGCAAGTGCGACAGTGCTAGTTGGTGATGTGCTGTTTAAAGGTTCTGTGGGGCGTACTGATTTTCCTAAGGGAGATGCCGCACAACTTAAGCACGCTATTGAAACTAAGCTCTTTACCTTAGGTGATGAAACTCGGGTAATGAGTGGTCACGGAGAAGATACCACAATAGGGTACGAGAAGCGTAATAACCCATTTATGAGCGGTCGTTTTGGGTAACGCAACGTGAATAGCGTAAAATTTAACACTAAAATATAAAGAAAAATATGTCATTAAATCAAGTTGATCGTCAGATACTAGCGTTGTTACAGCAAGATGCGAGTTTGTCCACGGCTGAAATTGCAGACAAAGTAGGGTTGTCACAATCTCCGTGCTGGAGGCGCATCGCTAAATTGGAACAAGATGGATTCATAAAAGGGAAAGTTGCGCTGTTAGATGAAAAACAGCTTGGGTTTGATATGTTGGTGTATGCCCATGTAAAACTGTCAAATCATGGGCGTAGCAACCTTGCTGAATTCGAAAAATTGATAATGAGTTATGATGAAGTGACAGAGTGCTACACCATGGCTGGTACAATGGACTTTATGCTGCGTATTGTCTCTAAAGGCATTGAAGGCTACGAGCTGTTCGTCCGTGATAATTTACTTAATCTTGAATACGTGCAAGAAGTTCATTCTAACGTAACCATGACGTGCGTCAAACGCTCAACCGCATTACCAATCATTTAGTGTCATACAGACATCTCAAATTAACACTATAATGTATCATGTTTGTTAAAAGCGCTGGATTTTGTTAGGATCCAGCGCTTTTCTGTCGTAGTAAAAACACTTGGGGATATAAATGTTTAATCTTATAGGCAAGGCGCCAAGCTCTGCTAAGAACGACGTGCTGTCAGGTTTAACAGTTGCATTAGCACTGGTACCAGAAGCGGTCGCATTCGCATTTGTTGCACAAGTTGACCCGTTGGTTGGCTTATATGCAGCATTTATCGTCGGATTGATCACATCAATTTTTGGTGGTCGTCCAGGAATGATTTCAGGTGCTACCGGGGCACTTGCAGTAGTAATGGTTAGTCTTGTGATTGAACATGGTGTCGAATACCTGTTCGCGACAGTGCTATTGATGGGTATTCTACAAATTTTAGCGGGCATATTTAAATTGGGTAAATTTATCCGAATGGTACCGCACCCAGTCATGTTAGGCTTTGTGAATGGCTTGGCCATTGTTATATTTTTAGCTCAACTAGGTCAATTTAAAGTAATGGATGAGTCGGGCACCTTACAGTGGATGCAAGGCGCAGAGCTATATATTATGGCTGGTTTAGTTGCATTAACAATGGCTATCATTCATTTTTTACCAAAATTGACGACAGCGATCCCATCAAGCTTAGCAGCGATTTTAGTTGTAACAGGAATTGTAATTGGCTTTGATTTAGACGCACGCAACGTACTCGATTACTTAAAAGATATGAGCGGCAATGCAGATGCAACCATAGCTGGTGGATTCCCAATGTTCCATATCCCTGATGTACCTTGGAACCTTGAAACACTAAAAATTATTTTCCCATATGCGCTAATTCTTGCTGCTATTGGCCTAATTGAATCATTACTGACATTAACACTTATTGATGAAATCACAGAAACTCGCGGCAACAGTAACCGTGAATGTGTTGGTCAGGGCGCTGCAAATGTAACGTGTGGTGTGTTTGGTGCAATGGGTGGCTGTGCCATGATTGGTCAATCTATGATAAACATTAATTCTGGTGGCCGTAGCCGTTTATCGGGTATTACAGCAGCACTACTATTACTTGGTTTCATTTTATTTGCTGCCAGCTTAATTGAGATGATCCCACTTGCTGCACTTGTTGGTGTTATGTTCATGGTGGTTCTAGGGACTTTTGAATGGTCTAGTTTCCGTTTGATGAAGCGTATTCCTAAGAGTGATGCATTTGTTATTGTATTAGTCTCAGGTGTAACCGTTATCACTGACCTTGCAATAGCGGTCTGTGTAGGTGTTATTGTATCTGCACTTGTGTTCGCATGGGAGCACGCAAAACATATCTACACCAACAACTATATTGATGACGACGGTTCTAAAGTTTACGAGTTACATGGCCCACTATTTTTTGGTTCAGTGAAGAACTTTGCGGAGCTATTTGATATCGCGAATGACCCTGAAGACGTTATTGTTGAATTTAAATATAGCCGTGTTGCAGATCACAGTGCAATTGAAGCCATTGATGCTCTGGCAGAGAAATACACAAAAGCTGGCAAAAAGTTACATCTACGTCACTTAAGCCAAGACTGTAAGCAGTTGCTAGATAAAGCGTCTGATTTGGTAGAAATTAACGTTATTGAGGATCCAAAATACAAGGTTGCCTCAGACAAACTTGCGTAATTTTTACATTACTTAATTTTAAAGCCCGCATTTAGCGGGCTTTTTGTTTTTCAGGCATTAGTCGTAATTATTTAAAATCTCATGGCTAAATCAAAATAGGTTGATTAAAGTAAGGTCAATTAAAATAAATTAAGCATGTATTATGAGCATTAAGTCATCTTTAACGGTCTTGTCTTTGATTCTTTTATTAGGCAATACTTCAGCTGTATCTAGCAAGGAAGTGAGCGTAAAAACGCTAACCAAAACTTCGCAAAGTTGGGACGGAACAGAGTTGCCAGCATACCCATCTGGAAAACCAGAAATTACGGTACTGGATATTGTCATACCCGCTGGAACAGAGTTGCCACTGCACCTTCATCCAGTGATCAATGCAGGCGTCGTAATTACCGGAGAACTGCATGTCACCAAACAAAGTGGAGAGCAGTTAATATTAAAAGCCGGTGACCCGATTGTTGAATTAGTCCACCAATGGCACAAAGGCAAAGCGATTGGCGATGAGGATGTCAGAATCATCGTGTTTTATGCAGGTGAACAGGGCAAAGCCATCACGGTGAAGAAGCATTAGATGGGGGTTTCTTAGCCCTGTTCAATATCAGAAACTTATGTGCTATCCAGTGGCAAGGTGGCGGGTGTGCTGAACCAAAACGTCATATAACGCACGTATTTTAGCGTTTTGTTTAAGGTCCTTATGATAAGTATACCAAAGCGCACCAACATTTTCTGAACTTAGCATGGGGCACTGATCAAGTCTGACTAAGTTTGAATATCTTTTGGCGTCGTTATCAGACAGTGGCCCGATCCCCATGCCACTGACAACGGCAGATTGTATGTCAAGAAACTGGTTACTGGTATAAACAATATTTTCATTTTGCAGATGTTGAATAACCTGATTGATGAAAGGGATATGGTGTTTAGTTTTGTCAGGCATAAGCCAATGAAAGTTATTAAAATCGCTTTCATGTTTTGGTTGACCATGCTCTGCGACATAATCTTGCGATGCAAAATACGCCATTTTGAGTGATAGGACATGACGGGCAATAAGATCTGGCTCTTTGGGCTCTGGCCCGGCTCTGAGCGCTACATGGATATTGCCACTTTGCGCAGGAATAACTTCGTCAGTTGCCAGTAGTTCTATTCTAACTTTGGGGTAGGCTTTTCTAAACTGATGCATTGCCGGAGCAAGCATTGCTGAATATGATGTCACTGTTGTGATCCTGATTTTCCCGCTAAACTCTTGTTGAATGCTTTGCAATTTATCTTCTAAGGCAATAAATTGGGTATCAAGATCTGCCAGTGTTTCAGTCATAATATGACCTGCATCAGTGAGTTGATAACCCCGTTGATGGCGGATAAATAATTTAACGTTGAGTGCGTCTTCTAAGCGGTTAATATGGCGTAATACGGTCGTATGATTGCATCTTAATTGTGCCGCAGCTTTGGCAAGGGAACCCGCTTTTGCTACGGTGTGAGCAACTTTGAAATCATCCCAATTTAATTTTTGCATAATTATAAATATAAATTATTCAACTTCGTCTAGTGTCTGAGTATATAGTTTTTTGCACATTAGTTCTTTACTTTATGCACTATGCTTTTCGACTGCTTCGCGGTAACCTAAGATCAGTAACTTAAAGAAGTAAGGTGTCATATGCTGAAAAACAGCAATCAGAGTTATGGCTGGGTAAGTATCGCAATGCATTGGTTAATGGCTCTGGCGATCTTTTTTATGTTTGGTCTTGGCTTGTATATGGTTGAGTTAACATATTACGACCCGTGGTATAAAGGCTCACTAGATTTGCATAAGTCATTAGGGATTATATTAATGGGGCTGTGGTTGTTCCGTTTTGTGTGGCGATATATAAACACTAAGCCACAGGAGTTACCTGGACCTAAGTTAGAACAGCTCGCGGCGCGGATTGGTCATCAAGTATTATATCTTTTGATGTTGCTGTTGCTATTGAGTGGTTACTTTATCTCAACAGCGGACGGTAAACCAATCAGTGTATTTGAGCTATTTGAAGTGCCAGCAGTGCCTTGGTCTTTTGATAATCAAGAAGATATTGTAGGTGATATACATTTTTGGCTTGCATGGGGTTTAATTGGGTTTGTAGCTATTCATATAATGGCTGCGCTAAAACATCAATTTATCAATAAAGATGGCGGTTTAAGCCGCATATTAAAAGTATCTAAATAAAAAGTTTATTTTAAGAATTATAGAAAATTATTAGAGGGCTATATATGAAAAAGCGTATCGTTAGTGCGATTTTAGCAACTGGTTTAGTGATGTCGGGTGTTGCAAACGCCGCGGAATATAAAGTAGATAAAGCGGGAGCACATGCTTTCATCAACTTTAAAATTAAGCACTTAGGGTATAGCTGGTTGACGGGTAGGTTTAACGATTTTGACGGCAAATTTAACTATGACAAAAACAAGCCGAATGATTCAAAAATCAACATTGTGATCAATACGGCAAGTATAGATTCGAACCATGCAGAGCGTGACAAACACCTTCGAGGCAAGGATTTTTTGAACGTTAAACAGTTTCCAAAAGCAACTTTTGAAAGCACAAAGTATGAGCAAGTCAGTGACACAGAAGCAAAGCTGACAGGTTTACTTGAGTTAAACGGTGTTAAAAGAACCATTACTTTCCCAGTCGAAAAAATTGGTGAAGGTAAAGATCCTTGGGGTGGCTACCGTGTAGGCTTCTCTGGTGAAACATCGCTAAAGCTAAAAGATTTTGGGATTGATTATAACCTTGGCCCTGCATCTACGCATGTGACTTTAGAGCTACATATTGAAGGTATTCGCCTGTAAAGGCTGATGCCGAACTGTCAATCAGAGATGATTACTAGTCAACTCTGATTGACAGCACGCCTTTGTGATAACCCCCGTCCAACTGTAAAACCAACTTACTATCAACAATTAGTTTGAGCTCCGTTTAAAAAAGACCATGGACCACACAGGTCCAAAGATAAACCAAAACAAAACAGTAAATACAGGTATCTTAAACCATATGGTTATTGCGTGTGTTTTAGCGGGATCGTCGACTAAAACGACAATTAAGATAAGCAAAACATAAATAATCAACACTGCCAAAATGCATCTAAACCAGAGTTTAAGTTCGTCTAAGACCGCTTGCCAGCCAGTTAAAGCTGTCGGTACCGGAGACGGACCTTGAGAAAACTTGTATGAAAACCATTTATCTACACAGCCAACTAACAGAGGCCCAAATGCAATGGTAAATCCTATATAAGCAGTAGCGAGGCCATGGGCAAATGTTGCGTAGCTACCATTGAGTAGATCATAGATAACAAACATCAATAGCAGCAAATCAATCAGTGGTACACAAGCCAAAATTACAGAGCTTGCTTTTCGTTTTCCAAACATGTACCTCACTGCAAAACCGCTTAAAAGTGCAACCCAAAAAGCAATTTCACAACTGATAATTAGAAAATATAGAATGTGGGAGTCAAGTGTCATGTGCTATTACTCAATTAACGATTAATGCATCTTAAGTCGCAAGATATCACAGCTCAATACGATATAATTGGAATACTCAATAAATGGTTTAACTGAGGTCTATTCGCAGTGTGAATGAGGGTAGCTTAAAGGTATATAAATACCTTTAAGTTTATAACGCTTGAACGAAAGAATACTGTTCTTTTATTGTTGAATGTTGAAGTTTAATCGCAGCGAAATTATCTGGAACCCTAACAAATCAAATTTGAAATAGGTGCGTTTAGTATTCCTTACGATCTAGGTATTGCCGCTAAACCTTGCCAGTCTTCCAGATCTTGGTTTGGTTTTTCTTTTCTAAACTGAGCGTATTGGCTTATACCCATCTGGTCTTCAAGGATGTCGACAATAATTCCTTTTTCTTTCAATAACCCTTCATTGCCACAGGCGTTGCTCACGTCGCCAACCACCACACGGTTAAATCCACGCATATATAACAAAGTGGCACATACATCACAGGGACTTAAACTGGTGTATAAGGTCGTCTGAGAAAAGTCTATTCTGCCAGCATCTCTAATCGCAGAAGTTTCACCATGGTTATACGGATGGGACTCTTGCACGAGTGTATTGTGTCCTTTGCCCACAATTTCTTTAGTTTGATTATTGACAATTACTGCGCCAATAGGGCAGCCGCCTTCGTCATAGCTTTTTTTCGCAAGCAACACTGCGACCCGCATATAATCAGAATCACTTAGCCTTGCAGTAAACTCGTTAGACAATAATGTTGATAAACTCGCTGTTGGCATATGAGCAACGACGTTGAGCGAAGTATCATTAATTTGGGTATCGTGTGTAAAGAGTGGCGCTAGCATGATTTTATCCAAAAAAATACAATTACAGTACTATATAAAAGATCATTGAGGAGCAATTGTGAAGGCTGTGACAATAATACTTAGTACAAATTAGCGATTGTGGTAATGGTGTGTTTCTTTCAAGATAGGCCTTGTTTCCTAAATAATTGAACTCCTGACCTTTTGCGTCTTCAGATCACATAAGCCGATAAATGATAATAGGCTTAAGCAATAGGGAAAAACTCAAATATAAATGTTGAAAAATAAAGAGCATCAAAATAGTATTGACTTAAAATTAAACAAAAGCACAATAAATCAACACTTTAACAATAAACAAGGAATAGAAAAATGAAACCTGTATTAAAAAAAGCAAACTTAAAAAAACTTGTAGTAGCAGATACACATTTAACCCCACAGGACACAAAAAAGATTGCAGGAGGGGCTGAGTTAAAAGGTATCACTTCCATTTTGATTTTCTGTGATACAGATGTTATTAAATAAACACTTCGGAGGTGGTCCCACCTCCAATCTACCCCCGAGAAATAGTGTCATAACATTAATGTCAATTAGGCTTAACGCAATGAAAGGATTGGTTAGAGTCAAAGTGATGAATACGACGAGCGAGTTAGGTACGCAATAGCACAACAATAGTAATAAAAACTACCAGGCCAGTGAGTTTGTTTAAACAGTAATGCCGGATTTGTACACAATAGGAAAAAACATGACAGTCTATGAAATGTTAGTAGGTTTAGATGTGAAGGACGATATCTTATATAGTGAATATCGTGAAGCGATGAAACCCATTTTAAGGTCAATGGGTGGAGAGTTCGGATATGACTTCCGTATTGAAGAAGTACTAAAAAGCGAAGTCTCGCAAAACATCAACCGAGTATTTACTATTCGGTTCCCAAATAAAAACGTCATGACATCATTTTTTGATGCGCCAGAGTATCAAGTCGTAAAGGCTAAATATTTTGCGCCATCTGTCAGAGATATCACCATTATTCGCGAGTACGAAGTAGTTGAATCAGACGCGTAGCAGTGAATGCTTAGCGAGTTTGTTTAATTTAAGGTAAAGGTGAAAATTGCCCTTTTTTATCAATGAGTTTAATTGTATCTTAGCGTCAATTCTTAATCGTGCTGATTTAAAAAGGAAAAGTGATGAAAAGATTAGTGTTGTGTATGGATGGGACGTGGAATAAGCCTGCGCAATATGATCGTGGTAAAAGAAAACCAACCAATGTTGTTAAGTTGGCCAGAGGTGTTGAGCAAGTTTGCCCAAATGGCGTTCATCAAGTTGTGTACTATAGTGAAGGCGTTGGTACACATTGGGGAATGGATAAAATTCTCGGAGGCGGTTTTGGCCTCGGTCTATCGCAAAATGTACTGCGTGCCTATCAATTTTTGGTTTTAAATTATCAGCCAGGAGATGAGATTTATGGCTTTGGTTTTAGCCGAGGGGCTTATACTATTCGAAGTGTGATTGGGCTTATCAATAAAATAGGGCTGTTGCCCAAAGATCACGCTTTTTATATGCCAGAGGCTTACAGGCTCTACCGTAATAGGGCATCCGACACAGAAGTTGATGCATTCAAAACAGAGCACAAGTGTACAGACGTATCGATTAAGTTCGTAGGTGTTTGGGATACAGTTGGCGCGCTAGGTTTGCCATTTGACTTTGATTTAATTAATCGTCGCTATCAATTTCATGATGTCAGTCTAACAGACAACATTGAACATGCTTATCACGCTTTGGCAATTGATGAAAAGCGTGGGCCTTTTAAGCCGGCAATTTGGACATTACCAGAAGGTTCAACTCAAACTCTTGAGCAAAAATGGTTTGCAGGTAGTCACAGTAATGTAGGCGGTGGGTACTCTCAAGATGGGCTTGCAAACATCTCACTGCATTGGATTAAAGAGAGAGCGACTGAGCATGGCTTAGTCTTTAATGAACGATTTTTATCTTACTATCGACCCTATCATTTAGATGAATATAGAGATTCGATGAGCTGGGTGTATAAAATTACAGAAAAAATACGCAAATTGGGTGTAGGACAGCGTACCAATGAGTCACTGCACGACAGTGTATATCGGCGCATTTCAGAAAGCGAATGCTACCAGCCGGTGAATGCAATTGAATTTATGGAGAAGGTAAGTAATCCCAGCTAACTGCCATATACTTCGTACTCAAACATATCATGAAATTTGATAAATATTAAATAGATACTCCTTGCATATGTATGGGGTATCTAATAATAAACTCGCGTTTATCGCCAGCAATATATTTTTATTCTGCCAGTTAATATCATAATCACGAGTCACTTCACACCTATAATTTTCAGGCAATACCAAAATTTTATTGGGTAAACCTCAGTTATTGCAATTTGAGTTATATTGTTTTTTTTGCAATGAAACTAATTTAAAAAACATTTGAATATTGTATAAAATATATTTACTTGGTTTGAGTGTTTTGTTATTTTTGTTTTCCCGATTTTGGGATGAATTTATTAGCATAGTTAAACATGCTACTTATTGTGTATTTAAGGAAAATTATGACAACTAAGTACTTGGCAGGTGTTGCCTCTATTTTATTCACTGTTAGCGTGCAAGCAGCAACAATGGGCAATTACGTACCTTTTAGCCAGCAAGATTATATTAATAATGGTTACAACGGCCCTGGTGTAAAAGCGCCATTAAATGGTAATCAATTTGACCCTATGGTTTGTATTGATGGCAGACGTGTTCCGGGTGTAGTAAGTGCAGATGGCAACTGCTATGTAGAATACAAAAAAAATTGGCGTAACAGTGATTATTCAATTCTAATGGCGCCTAGCGGTGGCTATACATGGAAAAGAATAGGCCGAGGTTACAACTTAACAGGTAAAGAAATCACTGGTGGAGCGCGCGACTCTGGTGAGTATTCTTATCACTGTATGGCAGAAAAGTTTATTAACGGTTATGGTAAAATCAAAGTAGTTGGTAAATATATCCCTAATCAGGATCGTTGTTATTTGACAACTGGTGAAAGGGAAGGAGACAGAACACATATTGATATTGACTACTGGCGTTCACCTGCTTGGATACTTGTGGCAAACTAACATATTTTCTAAGCAAAGCTATCTCAGCTTTGCTTTTTTACTTTCCTGCTCAAAGGTGAGTACTCATTTTTTAACTTCGAAACTGTGATTTTTTATAATGTATGTTTTTTGATTTGAAAATGTATTGAGTGGGGAGAGTTCGAATTTATGTGTGTTAACTCCAATAAGCTTGCTCTGCACTTTTCAGAGAAAACACACAACTAAAAGATAAAATTAATAAAGGGGGTTTTAGTGTTTGGCTTGAAGCGCCTTTATTGTTCAGTCTCTTTTAGTACGTCAAGTAAGAGTAAATAAGTCTTCTCAAACGCTTCTTTCTCATTCGGGAATTGCTCCATTGTGTCTTTGTATAGACTCGCCGCAGCTTGATATTCTCGAAGTTGAATATAACATTGGCCCATATAGTAGCGAGCAGTAACATTACTAGGATTAATCGATAGAGAGTGATCAAAGTATTTGAGAGCTTCTTGACAGTCGCCAGTATCCATATAAATGAAGGCAATGTTATCAATGGCTTCATAAAACATTGGAAATATATTTAGCGCTTCAAGGTATAAAGATATTGCGTCATTAAACTTTTTTTGCTCACTAAGCGAATATGCTTCTTTATATTTTGTATTTGCTAAAGCGATCAGCTCTTCAACAGTTTGCCCGGTAACATGTGCATATTTTTGGAAGTTACTGTGTTTTAAGTATTCATGGAAGTAGCCGAGCTCGCTTTTTTTCACTGGTTTATTTCCTATTAATTCCCAGTCTTCGGCTAGCGCTTCAGTTGATAAAGGCGTGTGGCCCACTAAAACCCCGAGTTGTTCGACACTTGATTCGGTAGGCTTTTTTTCAGAATGTTGAAAAAAAGTTACATGCAATGTTGTGTCATCAGGGTTGTCACTATCAACATTGATTATTTTCAATGTTTCCCATTTATCTTTTTGTTTTACATAAAAATCCCCTTCTTTGTACTGGGTACTCTTCGGTGTCTCGTGCGCTTCAACGGTGTATACGCACAGTAAGGAGCTAAACAGACAAATGAGCGAGGTAAAAATTTTAGGCATCGGTTTCCTACTAGGTTAGCATCAAATCTTGGTAGGTCGTATGGCAGTGAAAACTGCATTATTGGACCACCCATAAAAAAACAGGGCGCAATGCTAGACTAGCTTGCAGTATAAATAAAGAAACTTTTTGGTAAGCCTACTAAGAGTTTGTTTTCTCGCTACGCATGTGCAATAAGCCATGAGTAATTGAATTACGCTTTTGAAGTGCAGACTTTTCAATAGGAAGCTGTGACAAGCCAGCCATCCCAAAATTGAAACTATCTTCCCAAAAATGGGAAGAGATCTTAGCTATGAAATTAAAAATATTAAATTAAATCAGTAGTTTAATATTGGCATGTAATTCGCCTTAGTGTTTTAAAACAAACACTAAGGTCAAATATGGATATAAAAGCATCCCTTGCTAAAAATAAACAGCGAAAATTTCCGGTTAAATCGCTAGTTTTCGGTGTCACCAGCTGCGCATTCCTGTTCGGTGTCGCATTTATGGATGTGAAGAACGAAGAGGTAGATGCTCCGAGTCTGGTTTTTGCGCAAGTTCAAAGCGGGCAGCTGAGCTTAGCGGTTTCAGGGTACGGTCAATTGCGCTCTAAGCAAAGTCGCTTTATAACAGCAAGTCATCGCTCTCAAGTAGAAGAAATTTTCCATTTACCCGGCAGTCGTGTCAGTCATGATACCGTTATTATGCGCCTTTCTAATCCAGATTTGTTGCAAACCCTCAATCGTAGCCGCCTTGCACTAGCGAGACAAAAAGCCAGTTTTGAAGCGCTCAAGCTCAGTCAACATAGTGCGCTGCTGACCCAAAGAGGACAGCTGACTTTGCTAAAAAGTGAGCTGGCCAATGCACAGATCAGAGAAGAAGCTGAAGCAAAATTGATTGCCAAGGGAATAGTATCGGCCCTTGATCATAAGCGCTCACAACTAGAAGTAAATCAGCTTACTGAGCGCGTCAAGCTTGCACAATTACAGCTGCAACAAACCAAAGCCCTTCACACTCAGCGCTTGCAGATTGAACAAGAGTTAATGAGAGAAGTGGAGTTAAGTTACCAAGCTGCGGATGCCGACGTTCGCAATTTACAAGTTAAAGCCGGAATAGAAGGTATGCTCCAAGAGGTGAATATTGAACAGGGCCAATCGGTACAAGTTGGTGCGCCTTTGGCTTTAGTCGGCAGTGAGATGTCGTTATTGGCTGACCTACAAGTGCCAGAAAAACAAGCTAGTAGGGTACAGGTCGGTCAGCTTGGCATTATCAACACCTTCAGTGGAGAAGTTCAAGCACGTGTTAATCGCATAGACCCAGTTGTTAGAGATGGGCGAATTGCAATTGAGCTTGAGCTAACAGGTACTTTGCCTGACAACGCTCGACCTGAACTGTCAATTGAAGGACGAATCATTACAGAAACAAAGGCTAGCGCGTTATCTCTGCAAAGGCCTAGCTACATAGCGGAACAAAGTACTGCAGCTTTGTACGTTCTCAATGAAGAAACAAATCAACTAGTTAAAACCCCAATAGAGTTTGGTACACTCGCCGGTAACGCCATCGAAATTCGAACTGGTGTAAAGGCCGGCGAGCAAGTTGTGATCTCGGACATGTCCGATTTTAAACATCTCGAAGAAATAAAAATAACTCAATAAATTCAAAAGGACGCAATTATGGCTAATACACCAGTTATCGAGCTAACAGACGTTTCAAAAGTTTACGTCAGTGAAAACGTTGAAACACACGCACTTACTAACATCAATTTAAGTATTTACAAAGGGGACTATGTTGCAATAAGTGGGCCCTCAGGTTGTGGAAAATCTACCCTGTTAAGTTTAATGGGCCTGTTGGACGATATCAGTTCGGGCTCTTATAAAATTGAAGGGGTGGATACTCAGAGTTTGGATGCCGACACCCTTGCAGAGCTGAGAAACTTACATATAGGCTTTATTTTTCAATCGTTTAATTTAATTGATGAGCTGTCTGTCTTTGACAATGTGGCATTGCCTCTTATTTATCGAGAACAGCCCTTGAGCCAATCAGAAATAACACAGCGCGTCAATCACGCTTTGTCTCAAGTCGAAATAGATCACCGGGCCAATCATAAGCCCAATCAACTCTCAGGTGGTCAGCAGCAACGTGTTGCAATAGCAAGGGCATTGGCCGGAGAACCTAGTATCCTCTTAGTTGATGAACCCACGGGAAACTTGGACTCTAAAAATGGTGATGCGGTGATGGCAATACTCGATACGCTGAATGAGCAAGGCACTACTATTTGCATGGTAACGCACGATCCGCGTTACGCGGGTTACGCGAAACAGCAGGTTAAGTTGTTAGATGGATCGGTGTTGCACACTAAGTCTGAAATAAACCACAGTGATAATGCGCCAGCAAAGAGGGAAATAGCATGAATATCATTCGGTTTTCCAACCAACTCAAACTGGCAATTCAGTCCCTTAGACAAGCAAAAGGGTTTTCTGTCGCAATCATACTGACTCTGTCACTTACACTGGCATGTTTCTTTGTAGTAATGAGTTTATTCAGCAATTATTTTATCAAACCTTTAAATGTAGAGCATGAAGAGCGTTTGGTTATTGTCGAGCAAGACAATGTATTTGCAGACAAAAACAGCCCAGGATATCAAAGCTTCCAGTCTATAGAGCAATGGTACAAAACACAGCAAGTATTTGAAAAAGCGGCCGCGGTGAGCACTGGTCAGGAGATTGTGACTAACTTACCTGGTCAGCCAAAATTAGATGTAACTTATGCAACTGATGAGTACTACGAATTATTTAGAGTGCCAGTGATGCTAGGCCGGCATATTGCAAACGTGCAGGTTTTAGACGAAAAAGTGCAGGAGGTGATGATCTCCTACCAAATTTGGCAGCGCTACTTTGACGGAAGTGAACAAGCTATAGGGCAAAGTCTAACGATGGAGGGTATGCAGTTTACCGTTGTTGGTGTGGTTGGACAAAATTATACCGATCCGTTTATGTTCAATGATGGCAAAGCACAAATCTGGTTTAAGTTTAGCGCGGATAGACGTTATTTCCGAGAGGAAGATCCAAGCCCTTGGTACAATTTATTTGGCACACTTAAATTAATTGGTGTTTTAAAACCGGGCGAAACCAACGCCACTGCAAAAACGCATTTGCATCAATCACTGCAAGAGATAAAAGCGCAATGGGTAGAGGGTTTCCCAAACATCGTTGACTTAGTGCCCATTGTAACGAGTTTTCGCAAAGCTGAATTAGGTGACAACAACAAACTCGCGATTTTGTTGCTAGCGGGTGTTACGGGTTTGCTATTAATTGCACTTTTAAATGTCAGTAATTTATTTGTCTCAAGGGCTGTTGTGAAACACAAGCAACTCGCTCTTCAAGCGGTTTTAGGCGCAAAGCGTCGTGTATTGTTTCAAAGTATTTTATTGGAAACTTCGGTTTTAATGACTGCGTCTGTGCTGGTGGCATTGTTTTTAGCTGCATGGGGGATAAAGCTCTTTGTTTCTTTAAGCACTGGCTTTTTACCTTTAATCTCTGATCTATCATTGGACAGCACGGTATTGCTCAGTGCTTTACTTGTATGCGTTCTATTAGCTTGGCTATTTGCATTTATCACAAGTCGCCTTATTAACTTTACCAAATTGCGTGCTCAGATTCAGTCATCTGGCAAAGGGGCTGTCAGCCAAGTAAGCGCAACGACAGTGAAGATGATGGTTGCAGTGCAGCTGTTTTTAGCTTCAACTTTGGTCATTGGCGCAACGATGGTGCTTAGCAAAACGCTAGAGACACTAAATCGTCCACTAGGAAGTAAAACAGAAAACTTCTATGCGGTGCACCTATTTATTCAAGATATGGAAGAAAGCATTGCTGAGCGTTATCGATTTATTGAAGCGTATAGAGAGGCGCTATACAAAATAGATGGCGTCGCAAAAGTGGCCCATGGCAGTAGTCCAGTGCAGTACAATACTCGAGCCAGTACAGTTACTGATATGGCAGGAAACGAAAGTGTGTTTATCCCCCAAGCTTGGGTTGGTATGGACTATTTTGATGTTACTGGATTAAAAATCATTGAAGGGCGCACCTTTAGTGAAGCGGCCATGCGTGGAGAAAAACATGAGTTTTTAGTGACAAAAGCGGTCAACGATTTACTCAAGCCTGGTGGAAGTTTGATTGGCGAAACTTTTATGAGCTTTGACCCAGACAATCCAGTTGAGGTGGTTGGCATAACAGAAAACTTTAATCACCCTAGATCATTTGGCAGACACCAAGGGCGTCATTTTTGGTGGGCATCTCAGCCTTATGCTTTTCCATATATCGTCAAGATGGAAGAAGGGAAAAGTTTAAGCCGAGAGACATTGTTTACGGCGGCTCGAAGCGTAGATCAACGTACAGGCATATGGCGCTTAACCAATTTGGAAAAAGAGTACGGGCTTATGACACATATGGAGCGGATCACACGAAACTTATGTATTTTGCTCGCATTGTTTACGTTAGTGTTAGCGGGTGTTGGTATCTATGGTGTGCTGAGTTATAACCTAGGGCTACGTCGCTATGAATTAGGCATACGTATGGCATTAGGCGCAAAAAGCAAAAGATTGTATAGAGAGCTATTTCAGGACACTATTGTCCCATTGGCACTTGCTTTCGTCTTAGCGGTCCTGCTTTGTGTAGTAGGTTACACGTTTTTTGTAGAACAAATTAGCGACTATATGTTGGTTAACCCTCTGTGGTTGACGGCGGTAAGTACAGGAATTGCGGTATTTGCGTTATTCGCAACTTTATACCCGATGAGCAAAATATTGGGTGCGAAACCGATGGCGTCATTACGTCAAGAGTAATACGTAGTGGACTTAGGCGTAGATCCTAAGTCCGCTTTCCAAACAATAATTGATGATTAGTAAGGAAATATGAAAACAGTTTTAATTGTGGATGATTTAATTGATGTTCGCCTCAGTGCACGGATCGTGCTTGAAAGTCATGGTTTTCATTGTTTAGAAGCTCAGCACCCGAGTGCTGCAATGACTAGCTTGGAGCAAAATCAGATAGATTTGATATTGCTGGATATGAATTTTAGCCAAGATACTACTTCAGGACAGGAAGGATTGGCTTTTTTATCTAAACTTCAATCGCTCAACTATACCATCCCAGTTATCGTAATCACGGCATGGGCCAAAATAGACTTAGCAGTGCAAGCTATGCAAAAGGGGGCTTGTGACTTTATCGAAAAACCTTGGAAAAATGCGCGTTTATTAGAAGCGGTGCAAGGAGCAACGATACAAATAGATTCGCAGCAAACCACATCTACACAGTCACGATTTTTGGCTTTTAGTACGCAGAGTAAGCAACTTCTAGAAAAAGCGCAGCGCATTGCAAAAACACAAGCGAATATATTGATCACCGGTGAAAACGGTACTGGAAAAAGCCTGCTAGCTGAATATATTCATGATGAAAGTTTGCGAGCAAGTCACGAGATGATCAGTGTGAACATGGCTGCGATACCTGAAAACTTATTCGAAAGTGAGTTGTTTGGTCATAAAAAAGGGGCTTTTACAGATGCCAAAGAAAATCGTACTGGCCGATTTACACTCGCCAATGACTCAAGTTTGTTTCTTGATGAAGTTGGTTGTTTGCCCATAGCTTTGCAAGCAAAACTGTTACGAGTACTGGAAAGTGGAGAATATGAAGAAGTCGGGTGTTCGACATCAAAGCGCAGCAATGCTCGAGTAATTTCAGCAACCAATGCTGATTTAAATAAGCTCATCGCGCAGGGCGAGTTTAGGCGTGACTTGTTATTCCGTCTCAATACTTTGGTGATAGAGCTGCCGCCGTTGCGAGAGCGTTTGGATGAAATAGCAGCTTTTGCTGAGTATTTCATTGCAAAACACATGAATAAATATGGTCGTACGGATGTGGCGTTGAGTGAACAAGCCCACAAAAAGCTAAAATCTTATCATTGGCCAGGGAATATGAGGGAATTATCTCATGTATTAGAGCGGGCAGTGATCATGGCAGATACTAACGTCATTCAAGCTCAAGATGTGCAAATTCAACCCAGTGACGAAACATTATTGCCATTGCCTTTGATGACATTAGAACAAGCAGAAAAAAAACTGATCCTCAACGCGATAGATCACTTTGATGGTAATGTTGTTAGAGCGGGAGAGTTTTTAGGTTTGAGTAAATCTGCAATTTATCGTCGCGTGGATAAGTTTAACATTCAGGTAAAAGACTAAAAATGAAAATCCAGCCAGCCTCATTGGAGAGCAGCCTAATTTGGTTGTTTTTCGTACCTCTTTGCACCATCACTCTGTTTGCCGTTTGGACTTCTATTAACTTAGCGTTGGATACACTAACGTCTTTCACTTTGATATTGGCTGTCTTGTTACCGAGTTTGTTTGCATTGTATAAAGCTTACCAGCGAATATTTAGGTGCTTAGAGGGCGTCGCGGTGCAACTGGACGGATTGGCAAATGAAGAGTTTACGGTATGGCATCTAGCTAAGTATAAAAAAGGACGCGTTGCACAGATTAAAGTTGACCTCAAAACGATAGCAGAGCGCATGAAAAACAAACGGCAAGAGTATTTGCAGAATGAGACTTTTATCTTTGATTTTATCAATGAACTAGACTTGCCGATAGTGGTGCTCGATCACCACTATCATGTTTATCATCACAATAGGGCGGCTGAGGCGTTTTACCATGGTAAAAATATCACAGGATTTAGTACCGCTCAGTTGGAATTGGAACAAGTGCAAGGTAGGTGGCAAACTTTAAAGCAAAATCAAAGATTTAAAGTTGTTGAACACAGTTTGTATCGAGGTCAAAGAAAGTACCAATTGATGGTGTACGTATCCATAGAGCAATCATTGCGACGCAATGAGCAGCAAGCTTGGCAAAAACTCGTGCGAGTCCTCAACCATGAAGTTAGAAACTCATTGACGCCTATTTACTCAATGGCTCAGTCATTAAAAGAGCTGCCAAATCAATCGAACGAAGCGCTCAAAGATACTATGTTGAATGTGATTGAAAAGCGCTCAGAACATTTACTAAGCTTTGTTGCTAACTATTCGAAGTTGTCTCAATTACCCGTTCCACAAAAGAGCTACATCACTGCTTCTGGTTTGTTGCTGCGTTTGCAGGCCTTATTTCCCACAGTTTCCGTTAAGCTGCTTACTGGGCAAAATTTATCTCTATTTTGTGACGTTGAACAATTGGAACAAGCACTGTTGAATCTGGTCAAAAATGCACAACAAGCCAATGAGGTAATAGGCTCTCAAAGGGTGGAGTTGACACTGAGCTTACAAAACGAAGGTTGTCAAATTGACGTTTTAGACAATGGTGAAGGGGTCAGCAATACTGACAATTTATTTACGCCTTTTTATTCAACAAAAGAGCAAGGTAATGGAATTGGCTTGGTACTGAGCAGAGAAATTATTCGTGCACAAGGGGGAGAATTAACTCTAAATAGTAGAACAGATGCTGACGGAGCTGTTGCACGTATTGAGTTACCAAATCAGGTTAAAGAATCTGACACTATTTCGTCTTAATAGTATATAACACCTTATATTTAGCCAGAACTAGATACTGATATAACTTGGCCAGTCGGAGCACAAATGAAACTTGCAGCAATTCGAATACCCTGTCAAAACCTCAAAGATGCACAAGCCTTTTATGTAGATAAATTGGGATTAAATCCCGCATTCGGATCGCCTTCTGAAGGTTTTGTTGGCATGCAACTGCAAAACGTTCAATTGATTTTGGAGCCAGAAGAACAAGGCGAGTTTGAATGTGGGCGATACCTTGGCTTTAGTCTCGCCGTCGAAGACATAAAAACCTTCTATAGCGAGGCTTGTGCGCGAGGCGTATTGTTCTCAAACGAACCAGAGAAACAAAACTGGGGCGGTATTATGACTCATATGCATGACAACAGTGGAAATATCTTTTCGGTCATTGAAGTTTAAAAAGTAACTATATTTCAAGTAACAAAACTAGCAGAGCATCTACAGTTATCACTGCGGCCCTAAACTCTCTAGAACTAAATGTGTTTCGCTTCGTCAGTGGGGTGCTAAAAGTATGGGAGTCATAGTGAACCGTTTACTCAACTTGCCTGATTTTTAATAGATGTTTTAATGGCACAATGTAAGTGTGCCATTGGCTCTATTGGTTGTTGCTTATAGTTTTGGGGTGGCTTCAATATGTGATGTTAGTTTTGTGGCAACTTCACTTAAACCGGCGTTAATTGCTTTTAGTTCTGCTTTTCTCAAGGTCTCGTAAAAATTTAACTCTTCAGCATTTCTATTTACAGTATATTGTTTGGTTGAGGTGAGTGTAAATGGCACAATTCCTGTTCTTGTGTCTATCAACACAGCTTCAGTAGAGCAATATGAACGCACTCGGTCTTGTTCAAAAAATCGAAGCTGTTTAAAGTTATCACATCCATTTTTGTAAACTAAAATAAGGTCCGCTTGATAACGGGCCGCAGCTTCTCGTAAAAAGGGAACGGTTTTTTGCTCTGGTAACAATAATGTTGGTAGGAAAGAAGCGTCGTATATCCTATGTGAGCTTTTCAGCTTATCAATAAAGTGCGTAATCATCTCATTGTCTATTTGCACGAATTCTTGTGAGCGCATTCGTGAATTTTTTGGGGTCGATAAATTGATAATGGCGATACGATTTACATGAGGCAGTGAAATTCGATGAGCTAGCGCTTGTTTGATTTGAGCATCGCTCATACTAGGACCGTCATTCGAAAATAAGCTCACGGCTGATTGCGGCGCATTGGTTTCCATCTGATAGTCTGATGGCCTGTGTGTAGAAGATGTTGAGCAGCCTGACGCAAGTAGTACGCCCAGAACAACAGCTATATATTTCATTGTTTTCCTAGAGTTTAATTTATTATCCTCTCACAGTATGTCGGTTGCTATCTTAATGACAGATTAATCTGTGCTTAACAAAGTAATCTTGCAGTTCAGCATCGAATACAATAAACAAGGCGCACGGGCAGGAAGAATTGAGCCGTTTTTATGAGGTGTTACTGTGGTTTGTTTCGTGTGGGTGAGATATCTGACAATCCAAATATCCGCTTTTTGATAGAAAGCTAACCATTGGAAAAATGCTGATTCTTTAAAAAGAATAAAGAAACTCAAGCCTATTCACTTGAGTCTCATATACCTGTGATCACAGCTCACATTGCGTTTCTTTGCGCTTTTTCATCATTTCTTTGATAGCTTTATTTAAGTTTTCTTTTTTTATATAACGTTCTGGAAGTGCTTTTATGGTGTATATAAAATCACCCGTGCTCCAATCAATTGCATCATCGAGAAATTGCGGGCTGACCACAGCAATATTGAGTTTCGGGTCCAGTCGCTTCAACGCATCAACAGTACCAAGATGATAGTTGCTATGAAATGACCCATTGAAATGAATAACACGGCTTGCTGGGTTTGATTTGAGCGCATTGTAAATAGACTCTGCCATTGTATTATCGCGAGCTAGTTGGGCGTAAAAACTATTGCTTAACTTCACTGGACCCGACTTTTTATCAGCTTTTGAACCATGGTGACTCATCGCTTCAATAAACTTGTCTTGATATGCCTGTGAGCTGGTGGTGATATCTTTTGCAACCCAGTTTTGGTGCTGTTTATCAAAGTTATTTATATACTCCGGCCCTTTGCGCGCGACGCAACGTACAACGCTCAATGGCGTATTGGCTGCGACAGTTGTCAGTTTGTATTGTTTGGCAAATTCAACCAAGGGGCGATAGTCACTTTGGTAGTTATCCCACGCATTGGATTGTTTTATCAAGGTTTGCTCTCCAATTTCATTATTTATGTACTGCTCCAGCACATCTTGTTTATCGCGTGTGAACTGCTCAAAGCTCAGTATTAAGTTTGGATTTTGTTGATATATCAAGGGTAGTAAATCGGCTTGAAGGCGGTGAGAAGCACTGTGGGTGTGATATTCACCCACAAAGATCACGTCGGCGTTGTTTAGGTGTGATCCGAGTTTTTTAATATCGATTTGCTGCTTGTTATTTGCATCGTATAAAGTGTAATCGTGCAGCGTAACAATGCTGTGTGAGTGCGTTTTATCTTGGTGTGTGGTAACGCAACCTTGCATCAACAACGTTGAAGTAGTTAGCAATAGAGCTGCTTTTAAGTGCATTGTTTTTATCATGAAAATTCCGATGTTCTAATAAATTCCAGAAACCGATATTCAATTGAATATCATGGTAATGATAACTGTTCTCATTACAGGTGTCGAGCTTGGCTGGTTGTGCGGTTATATCGTTGCTTTCTACATAACTTATTGAAAATGATTAATTTAATATCCGTAGTGGATAGAACTAACAGTATTCAATTAAAATAGGGATTTAAATTTTGAAGAATGTTTTATTATCGTCGCTACTTTTGTCGACACTTGTCAGTCAAAAAACGCTTTAAATCATTGTCCTAAACTACTGAATAGCTTATCGATTAAAAGTCATTAAGCTATTCGTAATAGGCTTGAATTGTCTTTTGCTCTTCTCGCCAAAATTGAGCCTATCTTAGTCGAGCAATTTGCAACCTCATTAAGTGCCGCCTAGAAGGCCACCTTTCGCCATGTAATTCACAGTTATTTCGCGGCACTAAACAGTCGCCCGTAAGTCACTTTTTTATAACGAGTAATCTTATAGTGATGCTGTTTCACTCGAAGATATTGTTTTGCATAAATTGGGATTATTCATTGAGAACCTTGTTAAATTACTGTAGGTTTTTGTTTTGAGATTTATGTTCTGATAAATCAATTGCATATCATATTATCTTATATTTTAAAACCTTATATTTTTCAATTTACTGTTGCTTTGGTTGACTTTTTCGCAGTGGTGGTGTCATTTTATTTCGGTCTCTGTTTCTGCACACTGGAAAAAATATGGTGAGTAGTAATGAGGGGCTATAAAAATTGAGCCTTATAGCGCAATTGCAGTTTTTTAAGTTCGTGATTTTAACTTTTGGAGTTAATTAGATTTCACTTTTTAAAATTTATATTTGCATTTTGTGATATTGGCTTGGTGGCTAAATAAAAAGCAATGAATTAAAAAAATATTAAAGGATGATTTGTAAAATGAAAAAACTTACTTTACTTGCAGCATTGGGTTTGGGTATGGCCAGTGTATCAGCACAAGCCGCTGTGGTTGAATGTTTGATAAGTGGTACACCTACACCTCAAGAGTTTACGCCTCAGTTTTGCTCTAGCCAAGCTAGCTCACCTGCGACCGAGGTCATATTTAGGCTCACGTCGAGTAAGCCAATCGCAGAAGTAACGTGGAATTATAGTGGTACTTCTGGCCGTTGGGATTGCAGAAAAGGACAATACTGTGTATTTAGCAATAGCACAAGAGAGCCAAGTGGCAGTGCAGAAGCATGTGCAACACGTGTTCTTTACAAAGATGGTACATGGGAAAACTTAAACTCTTGTGCATACGGCATGTTCTGGTATGGCAGCGGTCCTGTGATCACGCCGTTCACACATGATGTAACTGAAGAGCAATTAAACGCAAGTTCAGAGCAATTTTAATTAAGTTAAACACATAGATTTATTGTTTAACTTTTCAAATTAAATAGCACTTTTAGTGCTATTTAATTTCGAGTTCTCTTCTCCCACATTGGTTACTTCCCTTGGAGGAGAGCGCTAGGAGTCTTTGGCAACAATTTCATCATTGCAATCAAGTCTATTCATAAGCACAACCTTCTACCATTCGGCTAACGTTTCGTCTTAATGTGCGAAGCAAATTATCCAGTATTTCGTGACATAAGATACATTCACGCATCTATTGGTGCTAATAATATTGTGACAATCGGCTGCTATGGCTAAATGCAGCTTACGTTAAGTTTGGGTTTGCTTTGTACCTGACCTTAGCTTTTAGGCCGATATTGTCGAAAACAGTATTGATAAACTACCGTATTGTTGGTTCGGTATAGAACATTCAATACTTTAGCTCGCTAACATAAGCAGATTTAGTAAGGTGACTAAATTAAGGAGTGAGTTAGCAAAGTCTTCTGGTGCTCCAAGTTGCAAATTAAATACCGAAAGAAGTGTCAGGTTAGTTTTAATTAGTAAGGTGGCGTGTTTATCTCAACGGCCTTATCCATCATATTGTTCTGCATTTACCATTTTTCATAGCGTGCCCACAGAGCCACATTACCGAGTTATATCAATGTTTGTTTGGGCAGCAGATCAGTTGTTAATTTTTTAGTCGTGGAGCTAGGGCTGCGATATTTTTAATACTTGTCATATTAAGAGTCAGAATTCCAGTTAATTGAGTAACAAGGCAGTCTGTTACCCATATCTTAGAGTTATCACGCTTACCATAGCTAAAGCAGGTTTAAGAGAGTAATGATGCTGGAGTTAAAAGTGACTAAATATGCTCGCTTGATACATAATAAATAATTTAATTTTTTTGTATGTCAGTGACGCCACAAGACCTCTTTGCTATTTAATATATTCGCTCGATAACAAGCGTATTCTATGGTTTGAAATTAGAAGGGGCACTTTCGTTGTGGGGACCTGCATGTAGGTTAAGTTGGTCTATAAATATTTTTATATTATTTAAGTTAAATTATTCTTTTATATCTAGCTTATTGTTTAGAATTTATTTGAATTTTAACTGCTTTATGTATATCTTCTGCGAATCGACAAAAGACACATGGAAAGTGAGTTGTAGATTGTCACACTCCTTTTCTAAGAAAGTTAATGACAGATAGCAATAAAACTAGACTATTTGAATCAGGGATAAAAGCACTATCTATAATAGGCCGGTTACATCAAAAGCCCATTGATTCAGCACATTTGATTCATGAATATACTGCAGAGGTGCAGTCGCACCCTGAACTAGCAACAATCCAATTGTTAAGAGCTGCGAAGGCGTGTGGGTTTAAAGCCAAAGAATACCGTGCATCTCTCAAAACACTTGAAAAAGGAGTTTTTCCAATACTCGCTAAGCATACGAGCGGACACTATTTTATTATTGTAAGTATTAAAAATGGACAGGCTCTTGTTCACGATAGCTACAACAGTGAGCAGCAACGCACTATGAGTATTGCTGACGTTGATAAAATATCAGAATGTGAATATATCTTGCTCACTCCAAGAAAAGGCATTTTAGCTCAAAATGAAGCATTTGGATTTAAATGGTTTGTACCTGCGCTAATACGTTATAAAACATATTTTTGTGATGTGGTATCTGCTTCGTTTTTTATTCAACTACTTGCTCTCGCCTCACCTATTTTTTTTCAAGTGGCCATTGATAAAGTAATGGTACACAAGGGGATGACTACGTTAGATGTACTTGCCGTAGGGTTTCTTGCAGTCATTATATTCGAAGTTATTCTAAGTGGTTTGCGAACATATCTATTTAGCCATACTACAAATCGTATTGATGTAGAGTTGGGAAGTAAACTCTATCAGCACATGCTTGCATTACCCATATCATATTTCAAGTCAAGGCGGGTAGGAGATACTGTTGCAAGGCTTAAAGAACTAGATTCTGTGCGTGAATTTATGACAGGTTCCTCCTTAACTGTTGTTTTGGATTTGTTTTTTACACTTGTATTTTTTAGCGTCATGTTTTATTACGCGCCATTGTTGGCATGGATTGTAGTGGGCAGTTTGCCATTTTATTGCATTATTGCCATATTGCTTGGTCCTAAGCTGCGAGTTACGTTAGAGAAAAAGTTTCAGTGTAGTGCTGAAAATCATGCTTTTTTGGTTGAATCGGTCAACGGCGTTGAGACGATTAAGTCTTCGGCAGTAGAGCCACAAATGCGCAGTCAGTGGAATGACAAATTGGCAAATTATGTGTCAGTTTCTTTTTCAGCGACACAGCTAAACAATATATATGGCCAGCTTGCCAGTTTAATCACTAAAGTCACTGGATTACTAATACTTTATTTTGGCGCAATCGCGGTTACCAACGGTGATCTGACAATTGGGCAGTTCATCGCGTTTAATATTCTAGCTCAGCGAGTATCAGCTCCAATCATGCGGTTTGCAAATCTATGGCAAGACTTTCAACAAGCCAGAATTTCGGTGGCAAGATTGGGTGATATTCTCAATACACCAACGGAGCAAAGTAACGGAAATAAGATCTCTTTGCCTGATCTTCAAGGCGAAATATGCTTTGACCATGTCAACTTTGGCTATACACCAGAGCGTCCAAAAGTACTAGAAAATCTTAGTTTTAAGGTAAACTCTGGTGAAGTAACTGGCATTGTTGGACGTTCAGGTTCTGGTAAGAGCTCGTTAACTAAGCTCATCCAACGTTTGTATTTACCTCAATCGGGCAGAGTGCTAGTTGATGGTGTAGATACCAGCCTTATTGACCCAGACTGGCTCAGACAAAATGTGGGCGTGGTTTTGCAAGAAAACTTTTTACTCAACGCAAGTATTCGAGAAAACATCGCATTATCTGATCCTTCAGCCTCGCTTGAGCACGTCATTGAGGTTGCAAAATTGGCAGGTGCACATGAATTTATATTGGAAATGCCTCATGCCTATGACACACAGATAGGTGAACAAGGTGGTTTATTATCCGGGGGACAAAGGCAGCGAATTGCTATTGCAAGAGCTCTGTTGAGCAATCCCGCAGTTTTAATTTTCGACGAAGCGACCAGTGCACTTGATTACGAGTCTGAGCACATCATTCAACGTAATATGGCAAAGATATGTAAAGGGCGTACTGTATTCATTATTGCTCACAGACTTTCAGCAGTGCGAGGTGCTAGCAATATTTTGGTACTCGACAAAGGCCGTTTAATAGAGCAAGGAGATCACTCGACCTTACTGAAAAAAGGTGGACACTATACTTATTTATGCCGTTTGCAGGGAGGTGCTCCTTCACAAAAAGTGCCGATAAGGCGAAGTACCACATCAAGTCAGGAACGTGAAAATGGCTAAATCGAATAAAGTTAATTTTGAGTTTTTGCCTGCTGCGTTGGAAATTCAAGCCGCGCCAGCGCCTCGGTGGGCACGCAGTATTATGTGGTCCCTGGTCATTTTTCTTGTTATAGCCATTGTTTGGTTATGCTGGGGCAGAATAGATATTGTGGCGTCAGCGCAAGGGAAGCTTGTTCCGCAACAACAAGTACAAGTGATCCAGCCTATCGAAACTGGAGCTGTTTTAGCAGTTCATATTGAAGAGGGCAGTCAAGTGGTAGCAGGTCAAGTTTTATTAGAGTTAGACCCCGCTATTACACTTGCGGACAAGCAAGATTTAACGGCTCAACTTGACCATGTTAATGCTCAGGTTGATCGCTTAAGAGAGTTATTACTATTTGCACAACAAGTTTCTGAAAATGATGAGGGGCAAATAAGTTCTGTTACTCAAAAAAGTGTACACAATGATACAGATTACAACTTGCTTTTAAGCCAAATAAAGGAGTTTCAGCAAAGCCGGCGTGCAGCTTGGTCTGTGATAGGGAGTTTGGAGGCTCAATTGATAGGAGCACAGTTAAGTGTCAAAAAAATTCAAACTATGCTGCCTTTAATTGAAGAGCGAACACAATCACTAAAAGTACTTGAAAATGAGAAACTTGTTGCTAGAGAGCAATATTTAGCTCTTAAACAAGAAGCGCTTGATCTTGCTGGGCAGCTACCAATTGAGCAAGCTACAGTTCGTGAATTGAAATCTCAAGTTAACCAAGCAAAAGCGCAGTATGCTCTATTGTTAACGGACTTCAGAAAACAATCTCTTATAGAACTCAATGATGCTTTATCTCGTCAAGCAACGCTAAAGCAGCAGCTAGCAAAAAGTACATTTTTAGAGGAAAAAACGCGATTGGTGGCACCTGTTTCTGGCACTGTTGAGGCATTAAGTGTGACTACAATTGGTCAAATTGTGACTCCTGCACAAGAGCTGATGCGGATTGTGCCCATGAATGACACGCTTATAGTTGATGCTGGATTGTTAAATAAGGACATCGGGTTTGTTTTCAACGGGCAAGTGGTAGAAGTTAAAATAGAGAGTTTTCCATTTACGCGATATGGCGTTATAGAAGGTAAAGTTATTGATGTGTCAATGGATGCCATAGAGCATGACGTTCATGGCTTAGTTTTTCCAATTAAAGTTTCGATAGAAAAACAATCAATGTTGATTGATGGACGCACAGTTGCGTTGTCATCTGGAATGGCTGCCACCGCAGAAGTGAAGACAGGTTATCGACGTATTATCGAGTTTTTATTATCCCCAATTATTCAAAGTGTCGATGAAGGTGCCAGAGAAAGATAAAGCATGCAATGAAGGAGTGAAAACAATGAATAAAGTGATATATGGCGTGACCTTATTGTTGCTTAGCAGTCACGGGATGGCTGCGGGGTTTGACTGCCAAAAAGCAGCCACAAAGGTTGAAAAGCTCATTTGTAGTGACAGTGCACTGTCTCAGTTAGATGAAGATATGGGGATTGCATATCGCAACAAGCGGGCGTCCTTGTATGGTGTAAAAAGGCAACAGTATTTGGTAAAGCAGCGTAATTGGCTAAAGCAGGTACGTAACAAATGCCAGACTTCAAAATGCTTAATAAAGGTGTATCAAGCGCGTATTTGGGAGATAAATGGACAAAAAGCGCCATTACCAAATTTTAGGATCACAAAAGGCCAAGGTTACACGGTATGTGAAGCATTTTTAAAGGTGTTAAATCGTACGCCTAGGGAGGAGCTGAAGTCGTGTGGTTTACCTAATTTAACAGACTCTGGGTTTGAAGCGGTTAAATTTACTGAAGTACCCGCAGATCAAACTTTAAAAATGGATAGAAAATACTATAACCTCCGTAATTTTAAAGTGCCTTATGAAAAAGTCAAAGCGCAGCGAGCAAACCGATATCAGCTAGGTTTTTATCGTATTTATACGGGTGTGTTAACCATAGATGGTAAACAAGAGCCGGTGATTCAGGTGACTCAACCTTCTGCGAGTTGTTACATGTTGCCCAAAGGCGACTATTTTACATATGCCAATGCATTTAGAGATAACTGGATGACATTAAGCGATGAGAAAAAACTGGCCTTTGCAAAGAATGCGGGGGTGTTTAAAGGGTATACATCCACAGATGTAAACCTCACCAAACGCTCATTGGGCTCAGGAGAACTTGTTCAATTTAGGGGCGGCTCTTATTCAATCTATATTAGTAGATTAAGGAGCAAAAACACAACTAATGACTGGACAGGTAAAAATCGCGTTGCATTGTATGAATTTGATAAAAAAATAGGAAAAAAAGCACACTTTGAACGCAAAAAGCGATGCGACTATTGGTATAACTACTGAAAAAGGATTGTAATAAATGATGGAACGAGATTATGAAGCACTATTAAGATCTATGTTGGATGTGGAAGGCAAAAATTATGCAGTATATTTAGATCACAAAGGGATCCCCACTATGGGGGTTGGCTTTAATCTAAAACAACAAGATATAGTAGAAAAAATACTCAACCAAATGGGGTACACCGAAGATAATATTGGTGAGGATAACCACAATGCGCTAGTTAAGGATATTTTACAAATAGCTGAAGAGGATTGGACGGCATCCAATATAGATACCAAAATAGAGAGTATTGAAAGTCAGCTCGCTACTTACAAAGGGCAAGTACAAGATCAGGCCATTAAAGACTCCCTCAGAGACAGCTTTGAATTTAACAATTTAACCGAAATGACCCCTATTTTTGAGGAATTGATTCGCGAATACGAAACCAATACGATTCATGAAATACAAAGAGAATATAACGCTAAGCATAAAACCAACCTGACTACTGACGATATTCAAGAGGTATGGAATGGACTAAGTGAGCGCCAAAAAGGTGGAATTCTTTCCATGGTATACAATGGTGGCGCGAAAGGCATGATTGGGAAGGCGATTTCTACAGCGCTGGTTGATGGCGATGTAGCCGGCGTATTTTGGGAGATTGCATTTAATAGCCTTGCACCGAATGACCTAAATGGCGACGGGGTTATAGCCGAGCGACTTTGGTCTGAGCAAAAGCGCAGAGCCGATGAGGCCCATGAGTTTATCGAGGATGTGCTAAAAAACGGCGATTTCTTTCAACGACTTAACATATTTAACTTACTTAAAGATAAGTTTTCGGATATTGAAGCTATTTATGAGAGCTTGTATGATCTCACGTATGAGACTGACGAAGACGGTAATCGCATAGTAAAAGTTGAAAAAACTCAACTTGAGCGTTATTTACAAAGTGTTGACTACGTAAATAATATATTAAGTGGACTCGGTGATTCATTGGGGCTAGAGGCGGCGACATTCGATCCGGATTTTAGAATGCTCTTTAGCGAAAACCTTGAGCAATGTCTTGCAGAAATAAAAACTGAATTTGAAGAAATCAATGACAACTTGCGGCTGAGAGATCCGTTGATTTTAGATTTAAACGGTGACGGTGTTCAAACCATTCACGTAGACGCTGGTGTACTGTTTGACCATGATGGGAGTGGATTAAAGCAGGGTACTGGCTGGATATCAAAGGAGGATGGGTTTTTAGTCCTTGATCTGAACAATAATGGTCAGATAGATAACGGCTTAGAGTTGTTTGGAGATAATACTCGATTGGCTGGGCAACCTGATCAAATTGCAGAGCATGGCTTTAGTGCGTTGAAAAGTTATGACACCAATGGAGACGGCAAAATTGATGCTCAAGATGACGTCTACTTTAGTTTACAAATTTGGCAAGATCTTAACCAAGATGGTATTAGCCAAGAGGGGGAGCTCAAATACCTGACTGAGTGGGGGATAGACTCCATCTCATATGATTATGTTAGGGTCTCAAATTCTCAGTCCGGTAATAGAATCGAATATGAGAGCTCCTTTACTTGGTCTGATGGTCAACGGGGTGATGTTTCGGCGCTATTCTTTGCCAGTAACTCCTTTAATTCCGTATTTGTTGAAAAATTCCCTATTTCAGAGCGGGCGGCAAAGTTACCTGATGCGCAGGGTTTTGGAGGTGTAAGGTCGCTGCGTGAAGCTGCTTCACAAAATAGTCGCTTAGCTGAACTGCTAGAGCAGTTTGTGTCTTTGGATAATCGCAGTGATCAGCGCGCACTAATGGACAAAATATTGTTCGAATATAGCGAAACCTCAGCTTTAGATAGTTTATTTGATGAGTTTTCGCGAATTAATGTGAACCCAAATACCTATAAAATTGCTGGTAATGACTGGACAAAATTGGCCGTAATTGAAGCTTTTGGTGGTGATATAGAGTCTATTTATGAAATAAAGAGGTCTTCTTCATTTGCGGTTTTGAAACCGTTTATCGGAAATGATGATTTAAGTTCTCGATTAAGAGATTCGGTCTACAAGGCATATGATTCAATTGAAGATGCTATTTATATTCAAATTGCATTGCAAACAAGGCTTAAATCACTCACGGACACCATCGTTTTTTCATTCAGTAATGGCAGCTTGATGTTTGATTATGGTGAATTTGAAATCGCCATTGGTACACATATTACGGCAGACCCAGTAAATGGTTTATTAGATTTATATGATCTGGTCCGATTTTACCCTTTGCTCACGAAAAGTGATTATGAAGGCTATAAGTTGTTTTTCTCTGAGTTGGCAAAATTCAGTGGTGATCAGAGTGTGATGGAGACATTAGCTAAGGATATACCCCTAATAAATATGCGTGATGAAAATATCACGTTTAGCCGAGATGTGGATTTAGTTGTCGGGACAGATGGACAAGATAAGGTTTACACCTTGGCTGGTGATGACTTTATTGCTGGCATGGGGGGAGATGATGTATTGCAAGGAGGTCTAGGTGACGATTATTTAGATGGAGGTGAGGGAGCTGACACTATTGTCGGCGGTGAAGGAGATGACATATTAAGAGGTGGATCAGGAAGTGATGTACTCAAAGGTGGTAATGGTAATGATACTTATATATACGAACTTGGTGATGGTAACACCATAATAGACAATTACGACCTTTCAAAAACCTCTCAGGATATTCTCAAGCTTGGAAAAGGTATTTTAGCTAGCGATATACGACTAAGTACACATAACCGGAATTTAGTAATCACACTTAATGATGGCTCTGCAATCACACTAAAAAACTTCCTTGGTGACTCTTCTTCAAACAAAATTTCATCAATTCAATTTGCAGATGGCAGCCACTGGACAGCACAAAACATTAAAGAACGGTTTTTTGCCAGCACGGAAAATAACGACTCAATCACGGGAACCGTTGAGTCTGACCGAATATTGGGCAAGGGTGGTAACGACTATATAGAAGGAGTTTCTGGCAGCGATTTCTTAGATGGCGGTGACGGTAACGATACCTTGATTGTCGGGCAAACAGCAAGCAGTAAGTACGAACAGAACACCCTAGTTGGTGGCAAAGGCGATGATATTATCAAGGGGTATTGGAGTTCAGACACGTATATCTACAACCTAGGAGATGGTCACGATGTGATCTATGAATTTGGTTCGAATGAGAGCTCGGATCAAATTATCTTAGGCAAAGGCATTTCGAAAGACCAAGTAATTGCAGTGCGAGTTGGAGACGACATTACCTTAAAGATTTTAGATATCACAGGTAGCATTGTTGGCTCAATCACGTTGGCAGGCGCCTTTATTGATAAAAGTGATATTGTTGATAATGTCGTATTTAGTGATGGTGCGGTTTTAACAGCTGAAGAAATATTTAAGTCGGCCCAGATACAAATGGGTACCGAGGGCAAGGATATATTGCTAGGGTCTGTGCAAAGTGAGCTGCTATACGGTTTAGCTGGCGATGATCAAATAGACGGAGTAGCAGGAAACGATTACTTAGATGGCGGTGACGGTAACGATACCTTAATTGTTGGACAAATTGCGGGCAACAAATATGCAAAGAATACTCTAGTAGGCGGTAAAGGCGATGACATTCTTAAGGGGCATTTGAGTTCAGAAACATATATCTACAATTTAGGAGATGGTCACGATGTAATATATGAATCCGGATGGAGTGAGAGCTCGGATCAAATTATCCTAGGTGAAGGTATTTTAAAAGACCAAGTAAAAGCTGTGCGAGTTGGTGATGACATTACCTTACAAATATTAGATGTTGATGACAAAGTAGTAGGGTCAATTACGCTCGCTGGGGCCTTTATTGATAAGAATGATATTGTCGATACCGTGGAATTTAGTGATGGTACATTATTGACTGCGCAAGAGATATTTGATTGGGCACAAAATCAAATTGGAACTGATAGTAATGACAGCATATTTGGGTCAAATGAAAGTGACAAAATTTATGGCTTAGCGGGCGATGACCACATAGACGGCATTGCTGGTAACGACTACTTAGATGGCGGCGAAGGCAACGATACTTTAATTGTTGGTCAAACATCGAGAAGCAATTACGCAAATAATACCCTTGTTGGCGGTCAAGGAAATGACATTCTCAAAGGGCATGTTAGTTCAGAAACCTATGTCTATAACTTGGGTGATGGTCATGATGTTATCTACGAATTTGGCTCTACCAGCACAACAGATCAACTCATGTTGGGTGAGGGTATTTCGAAAGAGCAAGTTAAAATTTTACGTGTTGATGATGACATAGCACTGCAAATATTAGATACCGCAGGCAGTGTTGTAGGCTCAATTACGCTTGCT